>NZ_JBARYR010000209.1:0-16266 GCF_049648075.1 Rubrivirga sp.
GTCCCTCGACGGTGACGAGTCGGACGGCTTCGTGCTTGAAGTCGTCGGAGTAGAAGATGCGGGCCATGATGGATTACCTCGATCGTGAAGGAAAGATCGGGGTGTCCACCGGATCGACACAGGCTCAGCCGTCGGTTCGTCCTCGCGGCCGTCGTGGTGGTGACGAATGCAGGTTGGGCTGAGTCCGGTGAGCGCCCTCGAGGTCGTCCAAGCGCTGCACCTCTCACCCTGTCCCCACGACAGAGGGGGACGTCGTTGTCGTCCTCGAGGTCGACGAAAGAGCTCCGTGTCGCCCGCCGGCCTCGAGGGTGCCGACGAGCGGGGCCGTGCAGTACCCGAACCCCGAACCCCGAACCCCGAACCCCGAACCCCGAACCCGTGAACGACCGCCTCCGCGCCATCGCCGACGAGCTCTCGTCGGTCCCACGCGACTTGCAGATCGAGCTGCTCCTCGACCACGCCCGGCAGTTCCCGCCGCTCCCGCAGAAGTACCAGGCGGCGCGCGACGCGGGGCTCGGGCGCGTCCACGAGTGCCAAGCCGAGGTCTACTTTTTCCCCGAGGTCGCCCTCGAGGACGGAGCGGAGGCCGTCCACATCCACGCCGACATCCCGGGCCACGCGCCGACGCAGCGAGCCCTCGTCGGCATCCTGATGGACGCGTACGAGGGGTCGACACCGGCCGAGGTCGCGGCGATTCCGAACGACCTGCTCCGGCAGCTCGGGGTCGCGCCTCTCCTCGGCCCGCAGCGGCAGCAGGGCTTTTCAGGTGTGCTCGCCCGGCTCAAACACGGAGTGGCTGAGGCCGCGCAATCATGAGGGTCGACGCAGCACGCCGGTTCGCCCTCGAGGTCGGACTGGCCGTCTTGGTCCTCTCGCTCTCCGCGTGCGGGACGAGCCGCGAGATCGGGGCCGACCTCGATCCGCCGAACCGGGTCTCGGTGCCGACCTCGTCGGTGCACTACCGCGACTACCGCTCGGCCGACGACCTAGCCCGGGCGACGCGGTGGCGGCCGGGCGCGCCGGTCTGGATCGCAGCCCACCGTGGCGGGCCGGTTCCAGGGCTCCCCGAGAACGCGATCGAGACGTTCGAGAACGTCCTCAATCACGCGCCCGCCTTGATCGAGACCGACGTGCGCCAGACGGCCGACGGCGTGCTGGTCCTGCTCCACGACGACACGCTCGACCGGACCACGACGGGAACCGGCCCTCTTGGGGACGCCACCCTCGAGGACGTGCGCCGGCTTCGTTTGGTCGCGGACGACACAACGGTCACGACGTTTCGCGTCCCGACCCTCGCCGAAGCCCTGGCCTGGGCCGAGGCCCGTGCGGTCCTCCTGCTCGACGTCAAGTCCGACGTCGACCTCGAGGCGCTGGTCGCCGAGGTGAGGAGGGCGAACGCCGAGGACCAGGTCGCCGTCATCACGTACTCGCTCGAGCGCCAGCGGGAGCTGTTCGCGCTCGCGCCCGACCTGGTGGTCTCGGCCTCGGCCTCGAGGCCGGAGGACGTGGACGCGCTCTTGTCGAGCGGCCTCGACCTCGATCGCATGATCGCCTGGACGGGCATCGGCGTGCCGGACGCGGGCGTCGTCGACCGGCTGCACGCCGCGGGCATCCGAGCCCAAGCGGGGGCCTACGGAGAGATCGACGGCGCCGCTCGCGCGGCCTCGAGTCCCCAACCGTATGACATCATCCTGGAGACGGGCGCCGACGTGTTGTCGTCGGACGTGGTCCCGCTCGCGGCTCTCGCGGCTCGCAACGCCAACCTCACGAGACGAGCGAGCGAGTAAGGCGGTCGAGCGCCTCGAGATCACCGGGCTGGAGGGGGACAGCGCCGACGCCTAAGCCATCGAGGCTCGTCCACAACCTCGAGTCGTAGTACGTCTCGCCCGCCACTCCGGGAAAGAGAGCCGCCGCGAGCCGGATCAGTGGCGCCTCAACGATCGCATCGCGATACCGGTGCAGCGTTCCGAGCGCGTCTTCGGGCGGACCAGGAGCCCCATAGCGGCGACGGTACGAACCCGAATCGTCCCGGCGGTACTTGGCATCGAGGACGATCCGCTCGACCTCGACGCCGCGACGGATGGTCACGAGGAGATCTGGCCGCTGGGCCAGGAGCGCCGGCGGCGCAGGGAAGCGCGGCTCGTAGACGATCTCGACCTGCACACGCTCGCCCTCGAGGACGACGGCGTGCGCTCGGCCTCGACGCAACCGGACGTCGGTCCCGATCACGTCGATGCCGAACGGACGGGCCGGCGGTTCAGCCTCGAGGGCACGGGCGAACGAGCGGACGACTTCGAGGACGGACCACGTCTCGTAGAGAAGCGAGAGGTCCTGCGTGGCGACATCGAGGGCTCGGCCTCGAAGGAGTAACCCTTTGTCGAGAGACTGGAGAGCGTTGAACGCCGATGCGTAGACCGGATGACGCCGGAGCACGAGTGGAACACCCGACGACACCCGTGCTCCCACCCTGGTGAAGAGACGGCTTTGTGCGAGCGCACCGAGTCTCAACGCTGCGTCCTCGAGGTCGGAGAGGATCCGGTCGCGGCGAGCCGAGGGGCGCCGCCCGGCTTCGGCCTCGGACAGCGTCTGCACCTGAGACCAGACGTGGAGCAGGCGAGCGCGGAGCCACCGATGAGCGGCTGTATCTCTCGTCCCCGCCGCAGGTCGAGTCGGGAGCGACGGCACTCGGTGTCCCGTCCTCGAGGCCGAGCGGCGTGTCTCCGTTGAGGGCCGCCGAACCTGAGACGGCCTCACACCGCGCACAGACCGGACGACCTCGAGGACGGGCCGCCGCTCGATCTCTCGGATGGACCGGTCGAGGACGGCGATGGATGTCTGCAGCGTCGCGAGCCAGACCGGCGGCGCTACCTCCCGATCCTCCAGGTCCCCGGATAGCACCGCCGGCCGGAGCGCCGAGACGGCTAGCCCAGCCGCGACGCGCTCGACCTCGGACCGCATCTGCCCGACCAACGCCTCGCTCACTTTCGTCGGGAGCACGGAGGCCTCGACCTCGAGGACGACGCGTGCTCCCGCCCAAACCTGGAAGGTCGACCGACCGGCCTGGGACCCGAACCGAACGGACCCGTGCACGACGCGGCCGCTGTCGGACACGACCACCCTCGAGGTCACGACCGGGTCGCGGTGCCCAAGAGCGACGGCCGATCCGTCGAGGCTTTGCAGCAAGACAGGGTAGTCTGTCTCTTCTTGAAAGCCGACCTCGAGGTCGGACACGTCGCCGCCGTTGACGTGGAACGCCTCACCAGATACCGACCGCACCACGAGCGGCCTCGAGGGCACGGCAGACCGGGGTCCGCTCCAGATCAGGCGGACGCGGCCGGTCTCGACGGTGAACAGCGTTTGCACAGCGTATGCTAACCCTCCCCCCTCTCGCTGCTGTGTCCACTCCGCCCGTCTTGCGCCTCACGCTCCGCGACGGCCGGCCGGTGGCGCTCCGTCCCGTCGTGCCAGAGGACCGGGACCGTCTCCTCGAAGGGTTCGAGGCGTTGTCCGTCGAATCCCGGCGGCTCCGGTTTCTAGGCTCCGTGTCATCGCTAAATGATGCTCAACTCCGGTACCTCACGGATGTCGACGGGACCAACCACGTCGCGTGGGGCGCCCTCGACCTGAGCGATCCCGACGCTCCAGGGTTCGGCATCGGGCGCTTTATCCGACTGACGGAAGAGCCGAGCGTCGCCGAGTTCTCGCTCACCGTCCTCGATACAGCACAAGGCTTGGGCGTCGGTCAACTCTTGCTCGCGGTCTTGGCCGTCGAGGCGCGGCCACTCGACATCGATACGCTCCGGGGCATCGTCGGGAGGGAGAACGACCGAATGACGACGTGGCTACGCAGGTTGGGGGCGAGCACGACCGGGAGCGGCCAGGACCTCATCATGGATCTCGGGCTTCCCGTCGACGCGGCATCGGGGCCGTCCGCAGAGGCGTTTGAGGAGACGGTCAGTCGGATACGGGAAGCCTGGGCTCACGCCCAAGGCTCACGCCCAGAATGACGCGACGCCGTCTTCGTCGGCGCCCTCGAGGACGCGGGCGAGCCGGGCGGCCATGCGCGGGAAGTGCGCGCCCTCGAGGACGGGAGGACGCCCGCTCTCGACCCAGACCTCGACGAGATGCGTAGCCGGACGATCGCCGGACGCCGCCCACTCCAGGAGCGCCGCCGTGGCCGACCGGACGACCCGGCGCGCGCCGTCGATGCGCGTCACCACCTTCATCAGCAGCGCCAGATCGAGTGGGTCGACCGACGCGCCGTCTTGCGCGCGGAAGGCATCAGCAGCCTCGAGCGCATGAAGCACGAACAGCGCGACCTCGTCGCGGGCTCGGTATCCGACCTCGAGGCCGGCGGGCGCCAGGATCGCGCTCGCCTCCGCGACTGCCCGAGTGGCGCGCTCGACGGCCCGGCGCTCGTCCTCCGTGACGTCCCCGAGCTCGCCCAGCCGGATTGCACGAGGCGTCCACGCCGAACTCGGCCACGTCCTCGATTCGGTCGCCCTCGAGGACGATGACCAGGCCTCGAGGTCGCGGGCGCTCAGCTCCAGGACGAACGCCCGATCCAACACTTTCCGGCTGAACGCGTGCGCGCTCTCGTCCACGTTCACAGTCCCGACGATCCCCAGGTTCGGCGGCAGGCCCACGCTCTGCCAATGCGCGTCCTCGAGGCCGAGCGTCTCGGACAACAGCGGGGGGCTCGCATAGCCCGGCGGCGCGGGCGACCGCTGCTCCATCTTGGACAGCACCTCGGCGAGGTAGTGCTCGGGGCGCCCCAGGTTCATCTCGTCCAGGACGAGCGTGTGGTAGAGGTCTGAGTCCGATGCGGCTTGCGCGGCTCGAAGCACCGAGCCCGGACGGAAGCGTCCCTCGAGGTCGGTGTAGCCCAGCGTCTCGGCCGGGTCGGTCCAGTCCGGCCGCACCGGAAGCACGGTCGGCGTCCCCCCGGTCGCTTCCGCGACCAGTACTGGCAGCTTGCTCTTCCCGACGCCGGTCACGCCAGCCAGCAGCACGAACGGCTTGGTGCGCAGCGCTATCACGTAGGCCGCGATCTGCCACGGCTCGAACCGGAACCCTCGAGCGGCGACGGCCTCGAGGACGTCCTCGACGGCGCGGCCGTGATCGAAGGCGGCGTACGCCCCCACAGGCTCCGCAACGACCGGAGACGTCGGCCTCGAGGCCGGCTCCCGCTTCCGCGCCCGACGGACGGCCTCGACGGCAGCCATCAGCGCGTCAGGGTCGGCGCCCAGCCGGGCCTGGATCACGAACTCCAGCACCTTGCCGTCGATCAGCGGCAGCGGGTGCAACACCTGCTGGACGACGCGTCGAAACCGCGCCTCCGGCCCAAGATCGGCGTACTCCTCTAGGACGCGCAGCTCGCCAATCCCATCCCTCGAGACCCACGTCTCTTCGGGGAGAACGGCCAAGCGCCGGACGCGCAGGCGATGCGGGAGGTGGCGCCCCGACGCCAACGCGGTCGCGTCCTCGAAGGGATCGCCCACCGCCTCGAACACACCTGTGATGACCTGCCGGCCCGGGAGGTAGGCGAAGATTCGGTCGCCCGGCTGGACGTCCTCGAGGCGACGGCGCCCTTGTCGGCGCAGCGCGAACGTCCCCGTGCGCAAGGCCGTCGGGTAGACGTCGGGAGGGATGGACCAGAGCCAGTACGTCACGTCGCGTGGGGGATGCGGACCTCGACGGCGGCCCCTTCATGGGTCGGGACGAACGCCAGCGTGCCGCCGTGGCCGCGCGTCACGATCTCGTAGCTGAGCGACAGGCCCAGGCCCGTCCCCTGCCCCGTCGGCTTGGTGGTAAAGAACGGCTGGAGCACCTTGTCTTCGGTCCCGTCCTCGAGGCCGACGCCGTTGTCGGACACGCGGATCACGACGTCGTTCGGGTCACGGTACGTCTTGACCCAGACCGTCGGTACGAAGTCGGCGCCCTCGAGGGCGGCCCGCTCCGTCACGCTGTCGAGGGCGTTGCCGACCAGGTTCACCACGACCCGACCGATCTCTCCGGGAGCGATCACGGCCGCTCCGGTGTCCTCTCCGAGCTCCCGGACGACCTCGATGGAGAGCGACGGATTGCGTGACCGCACGCCGTGGAACGCCAGCCCGACGTACTCGTCGACCACCCGATTCACGTCCGTCCGCACGCGCTCGCCCGGTGTCCCCCGCGAGTGCTGGAGCATCGAGCGCACGATGCCGTCGGCCCGCTGGCTGTGGTGATGAACACGGCCCGCGTTCTCCTCGATCTCGGTCGCCAGCGCGAGTACCTCGTCGCGGTCCTGATCGCGGACGGCTTGTCGCAGCTCCTGAGTCAGTTCGGTATTGAGCGAGGAAAAGTTGGTGACGAAGTTGAGCGGGTTCTTGATCTCGTGCGCGATCCCGGCGGTCAACTCGCCGAGGGACGCCAGCTTCGCCTGCTGCACCAACCGCTCCTGCGCCGTCTGAAGATCGCCGAGCGCGGACGTCAGGCTGTCCCGCTGGGCCTCCACCTCCGACGTCCTCGAGTCGAGCCGGTCCGCCATCGTGTCGAAGGCGTCTGCGACCTTCCCAAGCTCATCGTTCCGGTCGAGTCGGACGCGGTGGGATCGGTCGCCGGCCCCGAGCGCATCGGCCCCGTCGCGGAGGGCGCGGACAGATCCCAGGACGTCGCGCGAGACGACGAACGCGAGCAGCCCGCCGAGCAACGTCGAGACGGCCAGGCCGATCCACGTGTCCCGCCGGGACTGACGGCTCGTGCGTAGAAACCCATCCGACAGATCATCGAGCCGAGCCTCCTCGGCCTTGATGGCGGCCGGAAACTCGTCGTCGATCAGCCGACGCGCGAGCGGGTCCGCCCTCTCATCGAGGACGACTCGGGCTCGGGCCGGGTCCTCTCTCTGCACCTCCATGAACTCGTCCCAGGCTTGACCCAGGTTGTCGACCTTCCGGCGGAGCGTCGCGAGGCGTGCTCGGCTGGGCGGCGGCAGAAGCGAGACCGCGTCCGCGACCATCAACCCCGTCGAGTCGATCTCGGTAGAGATGGCCTCCTTGGTGAAGTCAGGCAGAGAGGTGATCGCGCCTGGAGAGAGCGCGCTGAGCAGGTCGAAGTACACCTGCCGGTCGTCTGTCCGGTTGTGGGCGTCCCGGAGCAACGTCACGCGATCGATCCCGACCCGGAGCTGTCCGAACGCCTCTGCCCGTTGCGCGACACCCCATTGGATCGCGGCGGTGTTGACCGTCACCAAGACGACCAGGACCCCGAAGATCAGAGCCAGCTTGGCCCGGATCGACGGGATCCGCTGAATCCAGCCGGTCCCAAATGGAGCGCGTGGTGGATCAGGGACGGGCGGCGACGACACGAGACGGGCGGAAGAGACCGGAAGCTATGCGAGAGCCGTGCGGACGGACGCAGATCGTACCTCTGAACTCGACACAGTGCGTCGGGTAGATGCCTGCGACGCACCGTTGTCAGCGCCGACAGCGATCCTGCCCGACTGCCTCTCCGCGACTATGGCCACGATTCAGCGCATCAACTCGCCCTTCAAGCTCACGACCGGCTTCAAGCCGATGGGCGACCAGCCGCGAGCGATCTCGGAGCTGACCGAGGGCCTGTTCCGTGGCGACCCGTACCAGACGCTCTTGGGGGCGACAGGCACTGGCAAGACGTTCACGGTCGCCAACGTGATGCGCAACGTCGGTACGCCGACGCTGGTGATCTCGCACAACAAGACCTTGGCGGCGCAGCTTTACGCCGAGATGCGGCAGTTCTTCCCCGAGAACGCCGTCGAGTTCTTTATCTCGTACTACGACTACTACCAGCCCGAGGCCTACATCGTCTCGAGCGACACGTACATCGAGAAGGACATGGCGATCAACGAGGAGATCGACCGGCTGCGGCTGCGCGCGACCTCGGCGCTGGTATCGGGCCGCAAGGACGTGGTCATCGTGGCGAGCGTGTCCTGCATCTACGGTCTCGGCAACCCCGACGAGTACAAAAAGCGACTCGTCCAGGTCACGCCGGGCCAGGACCGCGACCGCGACGAGCTGCTGCTCGAGTTGGTCCACGTCTTCTACAACCGCAACGACGTCGACTTTACGCCGGGCACCTTCCGCGTCCGAGGCGACGTCGTCGAGGTCTTCCCCGCCTACCTCGAGGACGAGGCCTACCGCATCCAGTTTTGGGGCGACGAGGTCGAAAAGATCTCCCGGATCAACCCGGTCACCGGCGACGAGCTCGGCTTCGAGGACGACACGCTGACGATCTACCCGGCCAAGCACTTCGTGACGCCCAAGGACCAGGTCGACCGCGCCATCCAGGGCATCCAAGAGGAGCTCCGGTGGCGGCTCGCGATCCTGCGCAACGAGGGCAGCATGGTCGCCGCCGAGCGGCTGGAGCAGCGGACGCTCTTCGACATCGAGATGATCAAGGAGATCGGGTACTGTTCCGGGATCGAGAACTACTCGCGCCACATGGACGGCCGCGAGCCCGGCACGCGTCCGTACTGCCTGCTCGACTACTTCCAGAAAAACCACGGCGACGACTGGCAGATCGTGATCGACGAGAGCCATGTGACCGTCCCGCAGGTCCGGGGCATGTACAACGGAGACCGCGCCCGCAAGTTAAACCTGGTCGAGCACGGCTTCCGGCTCCCGTCCGCGATGGACAACCGGCCGCTCACCTTCGAGGAGTTCGAGACCTTCCACCACGCCGTCACCTTCGTCAGCGCCACACCGGCCGACTACGAACTCGAGATGTCGGGCGGCGTGGTCGTCGAGCAGATCATCCGCCCGACGGGCATCATCGACCCCGACGTCGAGGTGCGGCCGGTCGAGGGCCAGATCGACGACTTGCTCGGCGAGATCCGCGACCGCGTCAAGGCCGGGGGCCGCGTCTTGGTCACGACCTTGACGAAGCGGATGGCCGAGGACCTGACCGACTACCTCGACAGCTTCGGCGTCCGCGTCCGCTACCTGCATAGCGACATCGACGCGCTCGAGCGGGTCGACATCCTGCGCGATCTGCGCCTGGGCGAGTTCGACGTGTTGGTCGGCATCAACCTGCTGCGCGAGGGCCTGGACCTCCCCGAAGTCAACTTGGTCGCCATCTTGGATGCGGACAAGGAAGGGTTCCTACGTAGCGAGCGCTCCTTGATCCAGACCGCCGGCCGCGCCGCCCGCAACGCCGAGTCGATCGTCGTCCTGTACGCCGACAAGGTGACGGACTCGATGGCGCGCATGATGGACGAGACCGAACGCCGCCGCGTGATCCAGCGCGCCTACAACGAAGAGCACGGCATCACCCCGACGACCGTGACCAAGTCCATCGACGAGGTCCGCCGGGGCACGGCCATCGCGGACCACAAGGCGGATCAGGACGAGCGGAAAGCGAAGCAGGCCGTCACCTACTACAGCGGCCCTGAGCAGCTTCCCAAGGTGGCCGACCCCGTCGTCAAGTACCTCACCGACGACCAAAAGCGAGACTTGGTGGCTCAGCTCACGCGCGAAATGGACGCCGCCGCCGAGGCCCTCGAGTTCGAGAAGGCCGCCGAGCTCCGCGACTCCATCTCCCAGATCGAGGCCGACCTGGCAGCGTAGCGTCCTTGGATAAGGAGGCCCGCCCTCGACGTCGGGGAGGTCCCGATATCGGAGCCGGTCCTGGATCCCCCTGCCGTCTCGCTGGGTCTATCATCTGATTCTGCTCCCCTGCGCTATGTCTTCAAACTCCGGTTCGCCGGCCCGCACGATCCCCGAAACGCTAAAGGGGTACGCGCGGGGCCTCGTTGGGGGTTTGATCTTCGCGCTCGCCCCGCTCTACACCACCGAGGTGTGGTTGCAAGGATTTATCGCGACACCAGGCATCATGCTCCTGGCCACGATTATCACGTTCTGTGTGCTCGTGGCGTATGCGCATTACGCGGGCATCCACGACACGGGCGGACTAATCGCTGAGATGCTAGAAGCCCTCGAGATCCTGGCGATCGGGTTCTTTGTCGGCTGGATAATTCTGAAGCTTCTGGGCCAACTCCCGTCCTCGCTCTCTTTCGAAGTGACAGTCAACCGCATCGTGCTTCTGGGCCTCACGTCGTCGGTCGGCGTGGCTGTCGGCTCGGTTCAACTCGGAGAGAATCCTGACGACGAGAGCGACGACAACGATCAAGATCCGCGCGGGCTGGTCCACGAAATCGCCTACTCGGTCCTGGGGGCGATCCTCATCGTGTCCGGGTTCGCTACAACGATGGAGATCGTCGTCATTGCGCTTGAAGCTCCGCCGTGGGCCGTATTTGGGACGGCCGCCCTCTCCTTCTTCCTCGCGCTCGGGGTAATGAGCTACTTCAACTTTCGGGGGTCTGGCCGCGTGACGGACGGCGGTGGCATCTACGCGGGCGGGCCGCTCGGTGACGCGTGCGTGACGTACGGGATCGGTTTAGTCCTCGCGGCGGGCCTCTTGTGGTCCGTCGGGCGGTTCGACGGCACGGGTCTCGCTCCGGCCGTGTTCATGACAGTCTACCTCGCCCTCCCCGCCACACTCGGTGCCTCTGTCGGGCGTCTTATCCTCTGACCCTATGAGCGACACCCTCCCCCCGACCGAACGCACAGACGAGGACGAGAGCCCGTCCTCGAATGGCACTCAGGACGACTCCGCCGAGGCTGACGGGTCGTCCCAAGACGACTCCGACGGCTCTGCCCCGGGAGAACCTTCTGAGGACGGCTCCGACGAAGAGTCAGGATCAGACGAGGGAAAAAACTGGTTGGAGTGGACGATCACGGCCGTTGGAGCGGCCGTTGTTCTCTTTGTGATCGGGTTTCTGGGGTACGAGTGGTATACGGCTACTGACCAGCCGGCCGAACTCGTAGTAGAGCTCGGCGAGATCACGAGGGACGGCGACGTTGTAGAGGTCCCGGTGACGGTGACAAACGAGGGCTACAAGGTCGCCGAGGCCGCAGTCATCGAGGTCTGCGCCGGCTCCGACACGTGCGCTCAGCTCACGTTCGCCTACGTTCCCTTCGACTCCGAGGTAACCGGGCGCGTCGGGCTCGGAGCCCCCCTCGACGCTCCCCTCACGTCGCGCGTGGTGTCCTTCCGCAATCCCTAGGACTCCTCGTTGAGGAACAGGACGCTCCGGACCAGGTCGCGGCTGTCCGACCGGCCGCCGAGCGAGCCGGCCAACACGCCCATCGCGGCCAGAAACAGGCTGAGCTTGACGTGGTCGAGCGTGCTCGTCGCCGGGTCCCCCGTCGACCACGCCGCCATGAGCCGCTCGGGGAAGACCGTGACAACGCCGAAGTACATGAGCCCGCCGAAGAGGAGGAACAGGGACACCAGGGCGAACCCCAGGCTGACCATGGTCGCCGTCGTCGTCACGACGGTGGACTCGGCGAGCCGGCCGTCGCGTCCCAGAAGTGCGTCGAACGCGAAGGCGCGGTAGAGGACGAAGGCGGCCGATAGGAGCGAGATGACGGAGAACAGGACCGCTTGCCCCAACGTGGCGGCGCCGGCGACGTCCCAGGTCTCCGCGCTGAACAGGAGCACGACGATGACCGAGAGCCCGGCCGCGATCATCGTCGGCATGTGGGTGACGAGCCGGAACGGGTGCGCGCGGGCGACAGCCCGGCCGATGCTGCCGGCGTCGGCGACGACGGTCTTGAGCACGAACGCCCACCGTTCGAGGCGCCCACGGCCGGGCGCGAACGTGTCGTGGCTCTCGCGCGGGAGCATCGCGCGGAGCCGCTGCTGCTGCTGGTCGGTGAAGGCCTGTTTCCCATCGAGGTCCTCGACGCCCTCGACCGGGTGCATCACGTTCGAGTCGTCGCTAGAGTGGCGAAGGTTGAGGAGGTGTCCGAGCGTGTGGAGCAGGAGCGCGCTGAGGCGGTGGGCCGCCCGGTCCGGGTCGGGATCGTCGCCCCAGAAGCCGGGGTCGAGGCGCTTGGTGGAGACGATCCCGACGTTGGTGAGCTGGCTAGGGAGCGCCAAGGTGTACGCGAGCGTCGACGATGACAGGTCGACCTCGGTGACGACCAGGAGGAACGGGAGCTTGCGCTCGAGCTTCTCAGCGATCCCGATCTCGAGGAAGTCGAGCGGCGCGTAGGCTCCGGCCGCGGGCGTCAGGTGCGGCCCCTCGAAGGCGAACAGGTCGGTCCGTAGGCCCAAGCGATCCAGGACGGCCTCGACCTGCCGGACGCCCTGCTCAACGATGCGGTTGAAGCCCTCCGAACTCTTCCCCTCGACATCCATGGTCATGACGCCCACGGCGTATTCGGAGACGGGGTCGGCAGGCATAGGGGCGCGGAAGGGAGCGCGACCTTGTAGAAGCCCCCCCCGGCGAAGATCCAGACTGCGCCCAGGTAGGGGATCGCCTCATGATCCTCGCCGGGCTTCCCTCTACCGCCCGCAGGTTTCGCCTCGTCCTCGAGGACGACTACCGGTCCCGCGCGACGACCTCGAGGACGACCGGCAGGTGATCGGACAAGCGGCGCGCGTCCTCGATTGGGGAGACGACGGCGGCGGAACCGGGCACGGCCTCGGGGGCGGCTCCGTCGCTGACCAGGACGTGGTCGAGCCGGCGGACGGGGTCATCGGCGGGGTGTGAGAAGGCGCTGGTCCCGGCGAGCGGGTCCTGGAAGCGGACCGGGCCGAGTGCTCGGTCGGCGTTGAGGAGCGCGTCGAAGGACGGGGTCCCGGGGATCGCGTTGAGATCGCCGGCGAAGACGACGTTGGCCGCGTCGGGATCGCCGAAGCGCTGGCCGAGCCAGGCGTGGAGGAGCCCGGCCTGTCCGGTCCGCCACGCCTCGTCGCGGGCGGACCGACCGGCCTTGAGGTGCGCCGCTACGAGGGTGAAGGTGTACCCGGGCCGCGCGTAGACGTCGACCGCGAGCAGTCGGTGGTTTGCCAAGTCGGTCGCCTCCGGTCGCCCGTCGTCGTCTTGGAAACCGGGGATCGGCGTCGCGGCGTCGGCGAAGGTGGTGAGAGGGCCGAGCGGCAAGCGACTCAGGACCACGACGTTCATGTACCAGTCGGCGTCGTCGGCCGAGGCCACGAAGCGGTAGCCGAGGTCGGGCGCGAGGCTGTCCACCAAGGCTCGCACCAGTCCTTCGCCCTCGACCTCTTGGAGCGCGACGACGTCGGCATCGAGGGCGCGCAGGGCGTCGACGGCGAGCCGGTTCCGGGCGTCAACCTCGAGGACTGTCGCCTCGCTCTCTCGGCGCGCGCCGATGTAGGGGCTGTCGAAGGCGTCGACAAAGTGCTCGAGGTTGTAGGTCGCGACGCGGACCGTATCGCCCGCCGGATAGGCGTAGCCTGGCAGAAGCGCCGTAGCGCCCCGGACGGGGTCCGTGACGGGGCCAGCGGTCGAGCAGCCGGCGAGAGCCGCTAGGCCGGCGAGGCCAACGAGGAGGGCGAGGGCGTAGCGCATTGAGGTCGGGAGAGTCCTCGAGGCTACGGCCCTCGTGCGCGTACCGCATCACGGTGCGGTGAAGCGTCGTCCTCGAGGACGGATCGAGGTGGGCGGCGGACTGGAGGTCGGACAGGTTGGAAACACGAAGCCGCTGTCGAACAACCACACCACGTCCGCCACCGTCCGTCTTCGAGGGCGCGAACCTCAGCCTCCGGTCACGAACGGTTGGAGGAACACCTCGACCTCGCCGGTCGACGGTGTGGGGTAGTTGAGGAGGGGTAGTGCGTCCCTGCCGTTGTACATCGAGAACATGGGGCACTTGCCCGGGGCCTCGAACTTTTGGGTACCGAGCTCCTCGGCGGTCGTTGCAGAGCGGACCGTGTACTCGTACACCACGTCGTGCGTCTGGACGGTCCACTCTGTGTCCGAGTCGTCGTCCGTGTACCCCTCACAGATCTCCGTCGGGGTCGCCGAGACTTGTGTCGCGCACACCACCAACTCAGCCTCGGCGAGATCCGGCCACTTGACGTGCCACCCCTCGGGGTATGTCCCAGATGACAACCCGACGTAGTCCGTCCCGTCGGTGGACTTCAGGACGAGGAAGGGATGGACTCCGGGCCTCGGCTCATACGCCGTCGCGGCGGGCTGCCCGGCCGTACCACGGCATACTTGCGCAAACTGACGGTCGAAGAGTTGGTCAGCTGCCACGACCTGTTCGGCTCCGTCCGGCGTGACCGCGACGTCCGTATCGACGTCGGACCCAGAGCCACAACCGACCGCGATAGGCGCGAGCAAGAGAGCGAAACAGAGCAGTCGGAGAGACATAGCGAGCGCGGGCAGACTGTGGACGACCGGTGAGGAGCCTCCGACCTGTGAGGGCCGGCATCGCCGTCCATACGTCGTCCCTCACGCCGTAGGACCATCCACACCGATGCTCGTCCGCCCTCGAGGACGGACGAGATCACATCCGCGCTCGTCCTCGAGGCCGATACCTCGAGGCCGATATCTCGAGGCCGAGCATCAGTCGCCCTGAACCGCTGGTCGCGGATAGGCCGGCGGTTCGACGGTCGGCGTCGGCTCTTGGCGGAGCAGGTCGAGGGCGACCTCGACGGCGCGCTCGAGCTGGGGGTCTCGGCCCTCGGCGACCGATTTTGCATCGAGGACGACCTCGATGTCGGGCGCGATCCCCTCGTTCTCCCCGATCCACTGGTTGTTGATCGGGTCGAAGACCGCGTTGTCTGGGGCTGTCAGCGCGCCACCATCGACCAACGCGTAGTGGACCGACGACTTGACCAAGCCGCCCCACGTCCGCGTGCCGATGAGTGGGCCGGCGTTCTGCTGGCGGAAGACCCAGGGGAAGAAGTCGCCGCCAGAGCCCGCGAGCTCGTTGACGAGCAACACCTTCGGGCCGAGGATGCCAGCCGGTAGGCGGATCGCGGCTCCGCCGGGCACCTCGTTCGTAATCGCAGCGCGGAGGCGGCGCGTCATCAGGTCCACCATGTAGTCGTCCAGGAGTCCGCCGCCGTTGAACCGCTCGTCGATGACGGCGCCTTCTTTGTCTTGCTGGGCGAAGTAGTAGCGGTTGAACGAGACGTAGCCCGCGCCGGCGGTGTTGGGGACCCAGACGTAGGCGAGCCGACCACCGGACATGTCGTCCACGGCGCGGCGGTTGTCCTCGACCCAAGCCCGCTGCCTCAGCCCGCTCTCGCTCCGCGTCGGCTCCACGGTGACGCGACGCGCGCCCTCGAGGCCGGGCCGGTCGTTGATGTGGAGGACGGTCTGCCGCCCGGCGGTCCCATCGAGCAACCGGTACGGATCGTCTTGGGCCGTTAGCGCTTCGCCCTCGACGCCGACCAAGAAGTCGCCCTCCTCGACCTCGAGGCCGGGCTGGTCGAGCGGGGCGACGAGCCCCGGATTCCAGCTCTCGGACGTGTAGATCCGCGAGATCCGCCAGCCGCCGTCTTTGGCCTCGAGGTCGGCGCCGAGCACGCCGACGCGGACCGTGTCGACGGCCGGGTAGTCGCCGCCGAAGACGAAGCTGTGGCCGACGGACAGCTCGCCGTTCATCTGGTCGAGCAGGTACGTCAGGTCGGCGCGGTGCTTGACGTGGTCGGCGAGCGAGGCGTAGCGGTCGTAGACCTCGTCCCAGTCGCGGCCGTGCGTGTCGGGGTCGTAGAAGAAGTCGCGCTGGTAGGCCCAGGCCTCGTCCAGCATCTGGCGCCACTCGGCCTGCCGGTCGAGCTCGGTGCGGAGCTCGACGTCGACGCGATCGCCGCCCTCCCCGCTCGGTCCGCCGGTGCCGGACACCGTCCATCCGCCACCGCCACGCGTCAGGATCTTCTCGCCATCCGCGGAGACCGTCGCGAACCGGACGCCCTCGAGGAACGGGGACGCCTCGCGGTCTTCGAGGACGAACTTGTGGATCGTGAGCGCGAACCCGTCCGGCGGATACTCGCCGATGAACACGGATCCAGTCGGACCCGCCATCGTGACGGCGTAGCCGCCGCTCGGCATCGGGAGCGCGAGTGTGCGGCGGTCGATCCGGTCGAAGTCGATGCGAACCACGTCGTCGGCCTCGAGGTCTTCGGGGTCGTCCTCGTCCACGTCCGGCGTGTCCTCGGCCTCGAGGTCGGCGTCCTCGACGGGCTCCTCGTCGCTGCGAAGCGAGAACGGGGTCGGGTCGTCCTCGCGCAGCACGATCACGTAGGCCGCGTACTCGGGGTCGGCACCCATCGAGGACGTGTTGGCCCAGCCGGAGCCCAAAGCCACGTCGGTGCTCGCCAGGAAGTAGAGGTGCCGGCCGTCGCGGTCCCACGCCGGGGCGAAGGCGTCGGCCATCGGGTCGGTGAGCGCCGCGGTCTCGCCGGTCTCCGCGGACCATGCCATGA
>NZ_JBARYR010000210.1:0-6781 GCF_049648075.1 Rubrivirga sp.
GGCCGCCACGCCCCTCGAGGTCGCCGGTCGCTTCCAGGGCGCCCGCGTCGCGGCCGTCTCCGAGGTGCTGGACGCCCTCGCGGAGCTGGGCCTGGTCCACCTCGAGGGCGGGGCTTTCGCGGTCTAGACACGTGACGGGCCGAGAGACGCGGTCGGCGTCCGCCCCATCAGCATCCGCCCTCGTGGAAACCAGTGAGTTCCTTAGAGGAATCCCCCATATCTACTCCTACATTGTCAACCTCTTAGAACACGGACACATGAGCAGCGACGACACCGACGGGGTGGCCCTCGGCAGGGAGAAGTCGGAGATCGACGGGATCAGCAACCCCGGCCCCTCCGACGCGGACACGTTCCCCATCGTCGGGATCGGGGCGTCGGCCGGCGGTCTCAAGGCGTTCCAGGAGTTCTTCTCGGCCCTCCCGGCCCGGCCCGGCATGGCGTTCGTCTTGGTGCAGCACCTCTCGCCCGACCACGAGAGCGCGCTGGCCCAGCTCGTCCAGGCGAAGACCGAGATGACCGTCACGCAGGTGGCGGACCACCCGGGCGTGGAGCCGGACCGCGTCTACGTCATCCCGCCCGGGAAGCACCTCGAGATCGAGGACGGGCACCTCCAACTCGTGGAGTCCCGCCGCGACCGGGGGCGGCCCGCGGCCGTCGACCACTTTTTCCGAACGCTCGCCGACGACCAGGGGGCGAGAGCCGTCTGCGTGGTGTTGTCCGGGACCGGAGCCGACGGGTCCATCGGCCTCAAAGCCGTCAAGGAGCGGGGCGGCCTCACGATGGCCCAGTCCCCCGACGCCGCCGAGTACGACGGGATGCCCCGGAGCGCCATCGGCACGGGGCTCGTCGACGTCCAGGGGACGGCGGCCGACCTCGCGAACAAGCTCGTCCAGATCCGGCGGGCCTCCGGCCTCGTCACGCTGCCCGACCCGTCGACGGAGGAGCTGCCCGAGGACGACCACCAGGCCCTCCAGGCCATCTTCGCCCACCTCCGCAACAAGACGGCCCACGACTTCGCCGACTACAAACGGACGACGATCCTGCGCCGCCTCGCCCGGCGCCTCCAGGTCACCAAGCAGCCGAACCTCCCGGAGTACGCCGCCTACCTCCGCAACACCGACGAGGAGGTCCAGGCGCTGCTGCGCGACTTCTTGATCTCGGTGACGCAGTTCTTCCGCGACGAGGACGCGTTTGACGTGTTCGAGAAAGAGGTCGTGCCCGAGCTGTTCGTCGGCAAGAGCCGGCACGACCAAGTGCGCGTCTGGGTCGCCGGGTGCGCCACGGGCGAGGAGGCCTACTCGATCGCCATGCTCTTGTGCGAGCACCGGGACACCCTGAGCGATCCGCCGGACCTCCAGATCTTCGCGACCGACATCGACGACGCGGCGCTGGAAAAAGCGCGGGAGGGCCACTACCCAGACGTCGCCGCCGCCGACGTGTCGCAGAGCCGGCTCCGGCGCTTTTTCGACTCCGACTCGACGGGGGTCCGCGTCAAGACCGAGCTCCGCCAGATCGTCCTGTTCGCTCGTCACAACCTGCTCTCCGATCCGCCGTTCTCGCGCCTCGACCTGGTGGCGTGCCGCAACGTGCTGATCTACTTCAACCGCACCGTGCAGGAGCGCGTGCTGGCGACGTTCCACTACGCGCTTCGGACCCCGGGATGGCTGTTCCTGGGCTCGGCCGAGGGACCTGGAATGCTCACGAAAGGCTTCAAGGCGGTAGAGAAACTGGCCCGGATCTACGCCCGGCGCGACGGGGGCGGGTTCCCGCGCGTCCTCGATATCGGCACGGGAGACGGGCAGCGCGGTGCGGCCCCGGACCGCCCTCGCACCGTCGAGCCCCCCCGAGTCGGGATCGTGGAGCGGTACAAAGAGTGGACCCTCGACCAGTACGCCCCCCCGCGGCTGCTCGTCGACCGGCACTACGACATCACCCACGTGTTCGGCGATGCCGGGGCGTACCTCCTCGACCGCGAGGGGCCGGTCACCCAGAACGTCATCGACAAGGTCCTCCAGACGTTCCGGCTCGACCTCCGGGCCGCGCTCTTCCGAGCGTTCTCGACGGGCGACGCCACGGACACGCGGTTCCAGCGCGTCGAGGTCGGGGGGCGGGAGCGCGTCGTGAGGCTCCACGTCGGTCCCGTCGGGGGCGACGCGGCCCAAGATGGGCAGGCCGAGGTCGTCTTCGTCGAGCTCGACCCGGCGACGGTCGAGGCCCTCGGCTCCGAACCCGTCCGGTCCAGCACCGCCGAGGACGGCTCGAGCGACGCGACGCTCCACCTCGAGGACGAGCTTCAGCGGACGCGGCAACGGCTCCAGCTCGTCATCGAGGAGGGCGAGACCTCGAACGAGGAGCTCAAGGCGTCCAACGAAGAGCTCCAGTCGATCAACGAGGAGCTCCAGTCGACGACCGGGGAGCTCGAGACCTCGAAGGAGGAGCTCCAGAGCACCAACGAGGAGCTCCAGACCGTCAACCAGGAGCTCAAGAACAAGGTCGACGAGCTGCTCCGCTCGAACTCCGACCTCCAAAACTTGATGGCGTCGACGGAGATCGCGACGCTGTTCCTCGACCGCTCGCTCATGCTCAAGCGGTACACCCCGCGAGCCGCCGAGCTTTTCCACGTGCTCCCGACCGACTCCGGCCGGCCGTTCGAGCACATCACCCACCGCCTCCTCTTCGACGGGTTCGCCGAGGCGTCGCAGCGCGTCCTCGACTCGCTCGCCACCGAGGAGGTCGAGATCGAAAGCGAGGACGGCCGCTGGTTCACGGCCCGGTTCACGCCGTACCGAACGGTCGAGGACCGAATCGACGGCGTCGTCCTGACGCTGATCGACATCACGGACCTCCGAGAGGCCCGCGACGACGCCGCCCGCCGTGCCCGCCAGCAGGAGGCCGTCGCGGACCTCGGCCGCAGGGCCCTCGCTGGAGAGCCGTTCGTGGACTTGTGCGAGAGGGCGTGCGACGTGCTCCAAGACGGGCTCGACGCCGAGCAGGTCGGGCTCTTCGAACTCCGGGACGACTCCGACGACCTCCTCCTCACGTTCGGATCGGGGTGGCCGACCCAGTCCGTGGGGTCCGTGGCCCTCCCCGTCCGGGACTCCCAGATCGGTGCGACGTTGGAGAGGGACGAGCCGCTCAGCGTGGCCGACCAACAAGAGGACGGGCGCTTCGTCAACACGCGCTTGGTCACGGAGTTCGGCACCCGCAGCGCGATCACGGTCGCGATCCGGTCCTCGAGGTCGCGGCCATGGGGGGCCATGGGCGTGTTCGCGACCGAGGCGGCCGCGTTCAGTGAGCGCGACACGGACTTCGCGGAGACCGTCGGCGCGGTGCTCTCGGAAGCCCGCCGGCGCACCCTCGATGGGGAGACGATCCAGAACCAACTCTCCGAGATCGAGGCGGTCTACGGGACGGCGCCCGTCGGCCTCGCGTTCATGGACCACGAGCTGAGGTACCGCCGCATCAACGAGCGTCTCGCTTCGATCAACGGGCTCCCCGTCGAGGACCACCTCGGCCAGCGAGGGAGCGACCTCTTCCCGCTCCTGGCCGAGAAGGTGGAGCCGATCCTCGAACGCATCATCGAGACGGGGGAGGCGGTCGAGGACCTCGAGTTCAAGGGGGCCACGCTCCGTGACCCCGACGAACAGCGCGACTGGCTGTGTAGCTACGTGCCCGAGTTCGGCGACTCCGGCGAGGTCCGAGGCGTCAACGTGGTCGTCCGGGACATCACGGACCGGAAGCGCGCCGAAGAGGAGCGCTCACGCGTGCTCTCCGAGCTCAACTTCGTCCTGAGCGCCGCCGACATCGGGTTCTGGTCGCGAGACCTGGACACCGACGAGGTGGTCTTGGACGAGCGATCGCGCGCGATGGTCGGGGCCGTCGAGGGCGCGGAGCTCGAGGAGATCCTCTCCCGAGCTCACCCCGACGACCTGGACACCATCGTCTCGGCCACCGAGGCGGTGCGGTCTGGGGCCACGTCGGTGCTCGAGTACACCGTCCGTCTCCCTGACAGCGACAGAGAAGGGGACTGGAGGTGGTTCGAGGTGCGCGGGCACCGCCAGTCGCACGAAGGGAGCACCGAGAACGCGATGTCGGGCGTCATCTTCGACGTGACCGACTTGAAGCGGGCGGCGTCTCAAGTTCAGAGGCAGCTCGCTGAGATCAGCGCCTACTTCGACGCCGTGCCCCTCGTAATCTCCGTGCTCGACCTCGAGGGACGGTTCGTCCGTGTAAACGAGAGGCTCGAACGCTTCCTAGGCACCACGGAATCAGAGATCCTGGGCTCCCGAGCCGTCGACCTGTTCCCCTCTCTGGGCGAGGTCACGGAACCGCTCATCGAGAGGGTCCTGGAGACCGGCGACCCGCAGCTCGGCGTCTCCGTCAAGGCGGCGGCTCCGGGCCAACCCGACGACGACCGAGAGTGGTCGCTCTACGTCCAGCCGGTCCGTGAGGGGGACGAGATCACGGCGATCGCAATCGTGTCGCAGGACGTGACGGAGCTTTCTCGCGCCCGGGAGAACCTCGAGGCCTTCGCGTCCACGCTCGAAAAGCGCGTGCAGGACCGGACGGCACAAGTCCGCTCTCTCGCCGCGGAGCTCACGCGGGCCGAGGACAACGAGCGGCGGCGCCTCGCGATGGTCCTCCACGACGACCTCCAGCAGATCCTGTTCGGCGCGCAAGCGCAGCTGACCGTGATGCGCCGTACGACGGGTGAGGCCAGCGATGACGCGGTCGAGCTCGTCAGCTCCGCCCTCAAGGCGGCCGTGTTGAGCTGCCGCACGCTCGCTGTAGACATGAGCCCCCCGACGCTCACCGACGAGGGCATCGGGCCCGCGCTCGGTTGGATCGCTCACAGCATGAGTGACGTACACGGGCTCAAGATGACCGTCGAGGACGAGAACAGAGCGGACATCGACCCCGCCGTTCAGTCGTTGCTCGTCCGCGTCACCCGGGAGATGCTCTTCAACATCGTGAAGCACGCCGGGGCCAGCCAGGCGCGGGTAAAGATCTACGACCAAGGAGACGACGTCTGCATCTCCGTCGAGGACGACGGCGTTGGGTTCGACGCGACCGAGGTCCCGCCTGGGTTCGGGCTGACGACCTCGAGAGAACGGGTCAACCTCCTCGGCGGAACGATCGACATCGATTCTAAGATCGGGAAGGGCACTCAGATCTTAATCTGTGCCCCCCACCACGCCGTGACGGACTCCCACACCACTAGACAATCATGACCACCATCTTCTTGGTTGAGGACCACCCCATCATGATGGCGGGGTATCAGAGCCTCATCCGCCTCGAGGACGATTTGGAAGTCTGCGGGTTGGCCACCTCGGCGGAAGAGGCGTTCTCTCAGATTGAGGACCTCCAGCCCGATGTCGTCGTGCTCGACCTCCAACTGCCAGGAGCCAACGGGATCGAGTTCGTCAAACGCCTAAAGTCGCTCGGTACGGACGTGCGCATCCTCGTTGTCTCAGCGCACGACGAGGCCCTGTACGGGGAGAGGTCTATGAAGGCGGGCGCTCACGGCTACTTGATGAAGGACAACTCCTCGGAGCGGTTCATCGATGCAATCCGAGACGTGAGCGCCGGCGAGCTCTACGTCAGCGGTGGCCTCCGGGACACGCTTGTCGAGGGGGTTCTGAGCAGGAGGACCGGCTCCTCGTCGCCGGTCTCGAGTCTCTCGGATCGCGAACTGGAAGTCTTCGAACTCATCGGTCGAGGCCTCACGACGCAGCAGATGGCGGACACGATGATCCTGAGCCCCAAGACCATCGAGAGCCACCGGGCGAACATCAAGACCAAACTAGGCGCCGACACTTTGCCGGAGCTGATCCGGAGGGCCGTCGTGTGGGTCGAGCCGTTGGATGGACAAGCGTGAGAGAGTCGTAAACGCTGCTTGCGAGGCATCGCACGTGGCAGCCTCGGCGCTCTACGGGGGCTGAACACACGACGGCGCCTCGACCGACGACGCCTTCGAAAGCTCGAGTGGCATTCTTCCCACTGGGAATGGTTTCCTGCAGGCCATTCGAGCCACTCCGAGAGCGGAAGGGTCCGCACCAGTCCCAACGCAGAAGCGCCCTTCACTTTACAATGAAGGGCGCGTATCGCGAGAGCCAATGGACAGATTTGAACTGTCGACCTGCTCATTACGAATGAGCTGCTCTACCCCTGAGCTACATTGGCAGACCGCCGGGCTGGCCGGCGAACGACGCAAAAACTACGGCACTGTGCGAGGCCGGGAAAGAGGCCCGTGCCGAAATCCAGATGAACGTCCTCGAGGTATGTCCTGGGCATCGCCTAAGGGACGCTAGGCCGGCACACCCACCTCACGGCGGACGACGGGCGCGACCTCGGTCCCGAACAACTCGATGGCCCGGAGCACCTGGGCGTGCTCGATCGGCCCGACGGTGAGCTGGACCAGGTGCCGGTCGTGGCCGAACAGCCCGTGCTGGTACAGGATCTTGTCGATGGCCTCCTGCGGGCTCCCCAGGACGAGGGCTCCGTCGAGCCGCCGCTCGGCGTCGAACTGCGCCCTCGAGGGCGGTGGCCAGCCCCGCTCGCGCCCGATCCGCCCCATCGTCTCCATAAACGGGTCGTGGGCGACCTCGACGGCGGCCTCGGTCGTGTCGGCCAGGAAGCCGTGGCCGTTGATCGAGACCTTGAGCTTTTGTGCGTCGTGCCCGGCCTCCCCGCCGGCCTGACGGTACAGGTCCACGAGAGGCGCGAACCGGTGCGGCTGCCCGCCAATGATGGCGAGCGCGAGCGGCAACCCGAGCCGCGC
>NZ_JBARYR010000211.1:0-12493 GCF_049648075.1 Rubrivirga sp.
GACTCCTCCGCTGCGGCGATGCCGGACCTTCGCGGACGGAGCGTCCGCCAGGCCGTCGCGTGGCTGCGGGCCATCGGCGTCGAGCCCCGCGTGAGAGGCCGAGGCGTCATCCGTCGGCAGTCCGTCCGCGCTGGAGCGTCGCTCCCTTCCGAGGTCGTCCTCGAGGCCGGGACATGAGCACGCTGCACACGACTCTACCCGACGTCCACACGGCGCCCATCGAGGTCGCCGCGATCGCCCGCGCCCTCGAGGACGCAGGGCTTGGGGACGGCCCCGTCGTTGGCCCGACCGATGCTTTGGTCTCCGACGTCACCATCGACAGCCGAGAAGCCTGCGACGCGGTTCTGTTCGGCGCGATCTCCCCTGATACCCACGCTGGCCGCGACGGCCACGACTTCGTCGACGACGCGCTCGCGCGCGGCGCAACGGCTGCCCTCGTTTCGGGCAACTGGATGCGCACGTCGGCACCGGCGCCCTTGGGGAAGGGTGAGCGTCTCCCCGGCGCGGCTCTCATTCCGGCAACGGATACGAGAGCCGCGTTGGCGGAGGCCTCGTCGGTCGTCTACGGACGCCCCGGCGACGATCTCCGGCTGGTCGGCGTGACCGGAACGAATGGCAAAACGACGACCGTCTTTCTGCTTCACCACCTGTTGACCGCGCTCGGTCACGAGACCGGATTGGTCGGCACCGTCGAAAATCGGATCGGCCAGGACCGCTACGCGACCGCGTACACGACGCCCGAGTCGCCCGCGCTCCAGCGCTTTCTGCGGACCGCCCTCGAGGGCGGGTGCTCGCACGTCGCGATGGAGGTTTCGAGCCACGGGCTCGCCTTGGATCGCGTCGGCGGGCTCGGCTTCGAGGTCGCCGTCTTTACCAACCTGACGCAGGACCACCTCGACTACCACGAGACGCTCGACGAGTACCGCGCCGCAAAACGCAAGCTGTTCGACGGCCTCGGCTCAGACTCCGTCGCCGTCGTCAACCGCGACGACCCCGAGTGGGAGCGGATGGTCGAGAACACGGCCGCCCGCGTCGTCACCTTTGGCACCGGCCTCGAGGCCGACGTCCGAGTTCAAGTCGTTGAGAACAGCTTGGACGGGCTGGTCCTCGACCTCGAGGGCGACCGCCGACGGTACCAGATGCTGGGACGGTTTAACGCGCTCAACCTGGCCGCGGCCTACGCTGTGGGCATCGCGCTCGGACATGAGAAGAGTGACGTGTTGGCCGCCCTCGAGGCCGCGCCCGGCGTGCCCGGCCGGTTTGAGACGATCCGCGCCGGCGGCGTCTTGGGCATCGTGGACTACGCGCACACGCCGGACGCGCTCGCCAACGTGCTCGCCACGGCCCAGGAGATCGTGCCCCCCGGCAACGAGTTGTGGGTCGTGTTCGGCGCCGGCGGCGACCGCGACAAGACCAAGCGCGCCGAGATGGCGGACGTCGCCTCACGCGCCACGCCGCGCGTCATCGTGACGAGCGACAACCCGCGCACCGAGGACCCGCTCGCCATCATCGAGGACGTCTCGATGGGGTTGGTCCGGCCCGCCCTCGAGGTCGCGGACCGCGCCGAAGCGATCCAGCGCGCCGCCCTCGACGCCCGGGACGGCGACGTGATCGTGGTCGCGGGCAAGGGACACGAGACCTACCAGATCGTCGGCACCGAGCGCCGCGACTTCGACGACCGCGTCGTCCTTCGGGACGCGCTCACCCGCCGCTAGGCCGCCCACGTGCTATACCACCTCTTCCAGTGGATCGAGATGACCTATCAGCCTCCGGGCTTCCAGGTCTTCCAGTTCTCGACCGTCCGGGCCGGCTTGGCTGCTGCGACGGCGCTACTGGTGGCGCTGTTCGCCGGGAAGAAGATCATCAACTACTTACGCACCAAGCAGATCGGCGAGACGGTCCGCGAGGGCGAGGACGCCGGCGCGGTCAGCCACGCGCACAAGGCGGGCACGCCGACGATGGGCGGCATCATCCTGCTCCTGGCGCTCGCATCCGGCGTGTTGCTGTGGGGCGATCTCACTAACGCCTACGTCTGGATCGCGCTTATCGCCACGCTGTGGATGGGCGGGTTTGGCTTTGCCGATGACTACATCAAGACGATCGGCAAGAACAAGGACGGCATCGCGCCCAAGGTCAAGCTGGCCGGGCAATTGTCGCTCGGCGTCATCGTCGGTGCGCTGATCGTGTTCGTGTTGCCGGACGAGGGCGTCTCGGACACGTTTACATCACTCCCGTTCGTCCCGAATGGCGGGTTTGACTACGACTTTTTGTCGCCGTTGGTCGGCATCGAGGTCGGGTGGTTGATTTACATCCCGGTCGTGACGTTCATCCTGGCCGGCGTCTCCAACGCGGTCAACCTGACCGACGGGCTTGATGGGCTGACGGCCGGCACGGCGGCGTTCGCCACGTTGGCGATTGTGGCGATGGCCTACGTGACGGGAAACGCCAACCTGGCCGGGTTCGTCAACGACGTGTTCCTGCCGGGCACGAGCGAGTTGGTCATCTTCGGCGCGGCGCTGTGCGCGGCGTGCTTCGGATTCCTGTGGTACAACGGCCATCCGGCGCAGGTCTTCATGGGCGATACGGGATCGCTGGCGTTGGGCGCGGCCATCGGGACCCTCGCGATCCTGATCAAGAAGGAGCTCTACCTGCCCATCGTCGGCGCCATCTTCTTCGCCGAGACGCTGTCTGTCATCATCCAGACGCTCTGGTTCAAGTACACCAAGAAGACGCGGGGCGAGGGCGAGCGCGTCTTCCGCATGGCGCCGCTGCACCACCACTACGAGGCCCTGGGCGTCCACGAGTCGAAGATTGTCATCCGGTTCTGGATCGTGACGGCGCTGCTGTCCATCCTGGCCCTGTTCATGTTCCGGGTCCGATGAGCGAAGTCCTCCAGCTTCCGCCGATCCGGCCCCGCGAGCGAGCCTCGGCCGCCGAGCTTCGCGCAGGCGTCCAAGGCGCCCGTGTGACCGTCGTGGGCGGCGCCCGCAGCGGCTTGTCCGTCGCGCGCCTGCTCACGCGCCACGGCGCCGACGTCTTCCTGACCGACGCCGGTCCCGCCCTCGAGGGCGTCGAGACCAAGCTCGCCGACAACGGCATCCCCGCCGAGTTCGGCGGCCACACCGCCCGCGCCCTCGATGCCGACTGGCTCGTCGTGAGCCCCGGCGTCCCGACGACGGCCGGGTTGGTCCAGTCCGCCCTCCGCCAGCGCAAGCCCGTCTACGCCGAGATCGAGGTCGCGAGTTGGTTCTGCCCCGGTCCCATCGTCGCCGTCACCGGCTCGAACGGCAAGACGACCACGACCACGCTCATCGGCCACGTCCTCGAGGTCGCGGGACGGGGCCACGTCGTCGCCGGCAACATCGGCGTGGCGTTCTCCGACTTCGTCGACGACCTCGAGGCCGATACGGTCGTCGTCCTCGAGGTGTCCAGCTTCCAGCTCGACCACATCGCGACGTTCCGGCCGCACGCGGCGGTCCTGCTCAACATCACGCCCGACCACCTCGACCGCTACGACCACGACGTCGAGCGGTACGGGGCCGCCAAGCTCCGCCTGTTCGACAATCTGGGGCCAGGCGACTGGCTCATCTACAACCTCGACGACGCCCGCATCCGCGAGCACGTCCAGCGCCTCGCCGCCGAGCGTGGGCTCACCCCGGTCGCCTTCTCGGCCGAGCACGAGCCCACGCCCGGCGCTTTCGCGCGCGACGGACACCTCGTCCTGGCCCTGCCCGACTCCAGCGCCCCTGGCGCTCCCCCCATGGAAGAGGATCTTATGCCCAGTTCTGATCTCGCCCTTCGCGGGACGCACAACCTGTACAACTCGCTCGCCGCCGCCATCGTGGCGCGCGCCGTCGAGATCCGCAGCGACGTCGTCCGCGAGAGCCTGACGTCCTTCGAGGGCGTCCCGCACCGGCTCGAGACCGTCCGCACGGTCGGCGGCGTCCGGTTCGTCAACGACTCCAAGGCGACCAACGTGAACGCGGTCTGGTACGCCCTCGAGTCCGTGCCCGCGACCGAGCCGAGCATCGTGCTGATCGCCGGCGGCCGCGACAAGGGAAACGACTACGAGCCGCTCAAGCGGCTGGTCGAGGAGAAGGTCAAGGGCGTCGTCGTGATCGGCGAGGGCGCCGACGTCCTCGAGGCCGAGCTCGGACCGCACACCGACCGCGTCGCCCACGCGTCCTCGATGGAGGAGGCGATCCAGTTCGCGCGGCTCATGGCCGAGTCCGGCGACACGGTCTTGCTCAGCCCCGCGTGCTCCTCGTTCGACATGTTCGACAACTACGAGGACCGCGGCGACACCTTCAAACGACTCGTCTACGCGATCTAGCCGTCCTCGAGGACGGACCTCCGACCACGCCTCGACCTCGAGGACGAACCACCAATGGCCAAAGCCGCAACCGCTAGTCTCACGCGCCGACCCGCTGACCGGGCCGTGATCTGGGCCGTGCTCGTGCTGAGCGCGGCCGGCGTGCTCGCGGTGTACTCGGCGGTCTCGTTCCTGGCCGAGACGAAGGCCGGCGGCGACACGGAGCGGTTCCTCTTTCGGCACCTCTTGCGCGTCGGTCTCGCGCTCGGGGCGGCCGGCGCGTTGTCCCTCCTGGACTACCGGAAGCTGGCCCGCTTCTCGAAAGTGGCGATGGTCGTGTCGCTCGCGCTGTTGGTCGCCGTCCAGATTTTGGGTGTCGTGACGAACGGAGCGCAACGGTGGCTCGAGCTCGGCCCGATCTCGTTCCAGCCGTCGGACGTGGCGAAGGTGGCGCTCATCGTGCACGTCTCGGTCCTGCTGTCGAAAAAGCAGGAGTACATCACGAGTCTCGGGCGCGGCTTCGTTCCGCTGTTGATCTGGATCGTGCCGACCGTCCTGCTGATCGGGATGGAGGACCTGAGCACCGCGGCCGTCTTGTCTGCGACGCTGGGCGTGATGCTGTTCGTCGGGCGTGTCCGCGTGCTCCACATGGGGGCCGTCGCGCTCGCCGGGCTGATCCTGGCGATCGGCTTCCTGGCCTCGAGCCCGCAGCGTGCAGCCCGTCTGGAGGCGTGGACCGGGATCGAGATGTTCTCGTCGAACGACGACGCCGTCGCGATCACGAGCCAGGACGAGAACTACCAGGCCGACCAGGCCCGGATCGCCATCGCGATGGGAGGCATCACGGGGCTGGGTCCGGGCAAGAGCGTCCAACGCGACTTCCTGCCGGCGCCCTACAACGACTTCATCCTGGCCATCATCGCCGAGGAGTACGGGCTGGTCGGCGCGCTCCTGGTCCTGATGGTGTTCGTCTGGATCCTCGCTCGCGGCTTCCTGCGCGTCGCGAGAGGGGCCCCCGATCCGCTCGGCCTGTTCCTCGCGATCGGCCTGACCACGGCGGTCGTGTTGGGCGGCTTCATCAACGCCATGGTGACGTGCGGGCTCTTGCCCGTGACCGGCCTGGCGATGCCCTTCGTGAGCTACGGCGGGACCTCGATGCTGGCGACCGGCGCGATGGTCGGCGTCCTTCTCAACGTGTCCCGCCACGCCAAAACCACCTAGCCCGGCCTCGAGGCCGATTCCCGACCTCGAGGTCGGACCCACACACTCCACGCCCCGCCTCGGCCTCGAGGCCGACAATCCAATCGTGACCAACCGCCCCACAGACGACTCGCCACGTACCGACCTGCCGGCCGGGACGCCCCGCGTGCTGTTCGCGTGCGGCGGGACGGGCGGGCACGTCTACCCGGCCATCGCGATCGCCGACGCCGTCCGCCGGTTGCGGCCCGAGGCGGCCGTTGCGTTCGCGGGCACGCGCGACCGGATGGAGTGGGAGGCCGTCCCCAAAGCGGGCTACCCGATCCACGCCGTGACCGTGAGCGGCTTCCAGCGGAGCCTGTCGGCCAGCGCCATTGCCAAGAACGCGGCGTTCCCGTTCAAGCTTATCAAGGGCCTGTGGGAGAGCTGGCGCCTGATCGGCCGGTTCGATCCCGACGTGGTCGTGGGCACGGGCGGCTACGCGAGCGGCCCGGTCGGGCTCGCGGGCTCGCTTCGAGGACGAGGGCTCGTCCTCCAGGAGCAGAACGCTTACGCTGGCGCGACCAACAAGCTGTTGGCCTCGCGTGCGCACAAGGTGTTCCTCGCCTTCCAAGCCGCCGCGCCGTACTTCCAAGGCGCCGAGACCGAGCTCTCAGGCAACCCCGTCCGCCAGGACCTCGAGGACGCCGACCGTGGCGAGGCCCGTGCGCACTTCGAGGTCCCGGATGGCGCCCGCGTCCTGCTCGTCTTCGGCGGCTCGCTCGGCGCCGGGCCGATCAACGGCGCCGTCAAGCTCCACCTCGCGTCCGTCCTCGAGGCCGACGACGCGTTCGTGATCTGGGCCGCCGGCAAGCGCTACTACGACACGCTCAAGGAGGCCGTGCCTGGGCACCCGCGCCTGCGGCTGGTCCCGTACCTCGACCGGATGGACCTGGCCTACGCCGCCGCCGACATCGCGCTGTGCCGCTCGGGCGCTTTGACGTGCTCCGAGCTCGCCGTCACCGGCACGCCGTCCGTGCTCGTCCCGAGCCCCAACGTCACCGCCGACCACCAGACCAAGAACGCCCAGGCGCTCGTCGATGCCGGCGCCGCAGCGCTGCTCGAGGAGTCCGACCTCGATGCACAGTTCGAGCGCGTCACGGCGCTGCTGCACGACGCGTCCGCCCTCGAGGCCATGACGGTCGCCGCCAAAGAGATCGCCCGGCCCGACGCGGCCGACGACATCGCCCGCGCCGTCGTGGCCTTGGCCGAGACCCGAGATGACTGAGCCGCGCACTCCTGTTCGCCAGGGCGAGATGGGCACCGTCCGCCAGATCCACATGGTCGGCATCGGCGGGATCGGGATGTCCTCGATCGCCGAGGTGCTGATCAAGCGCGGCTTCGAGGTGTCGGGCTCCGACCTCAAGAAGAGCTCGGTGACAGAGCGCTTGGAAGAGTTGGGCGCGACGATCCACGAGGGCCACGCCGCCGAGAACGTCACCGATGCGGACGTCGTGGTCTACTCGTCGGCTGTGAGAAAGCCCGAGGAGAACGCCGAGACGGCCGAGGCGCAGCGCCGGCTCATCCCGATCATCAAGCGGTCCGAGATGCTGGGCGAGCTGATGCGCGCCAAGCGCGGCGTCGGCATTGCGGGCACCCACGGCAAGACGACGACCACGACGATGGTCGGGCTGATGGCCCAGACCGCCGACCTCGACCCGACGATCATCGTCGGCGGCAAGGTGGCCGTGTTCGGCTCCAACGCCGTCGCCGGGACCGGCGAGCTGATCGTCGTCGAGGCCGACGAATACGACCGGACGTTCCTCAAGCTGGCGCCCATCGTGGCGGTCGTGACCAACATCGAGGCCGACCACCTCGACATCTACCGCGACCTCGAGGACATCAAGGACGCGTTCGTCCAGTTCGCCAACTCGGTCCCGTTCTTCGGTGCGGCCATCCTGTGCCTGGACGACGAAAACGTCCGGTCCATCCTGGGCCGGATCCACCGCCCGATCCGCACCTACGGAACGAGCCGACAGGCGTCGCTGCGCGCCGAGAACATTGATCAGATCCAAGCCACGACGCACTTCGAGGTCTACGAAGGCTCCGAGCGCCTGGGCGCCGTCGTGCTCCACGCGCCGGGCCTGCACAACGTCCGCAACGCGATGGCCGCCGTCGCGGTCGGCTTGGAGTTGGGCGTCGAGTTCAAGACGATCGCCGAAGGCATCGCCGAGTACACCGGCGTCGACCGCCGTTTCCAGGTCAAGGGCGAGGTCGCTCATGGAGACGGGACGGTCTTGCTGGTCGACGACTACGCGCACCACCCGACCGAGGTCGAGGCCACGCTCGCTGCCGCCGCCCGCGGATGGTCCGACCGCCGCGTCCTGGCCGTCTTCCAGCCGCACCTCTACTCGCGCACCCAGGACCTGGCCGAGGAGTTCGCCCGCGCCTTCTACGACGCCGACGTCTTGGTGGTCACCGATGTCTTCCCGGCCCGTGAGCAGCCCATCGAGGGCGTGACCGGCCAGGTCATCGCGGATTTGGCGCGGCAGTTTGGTCACCGCGACGTCCACTACGTCTCCCAGAAGGGTGCGCTCCCGGCCTACCTCCAGGGCCTGACCCAGCCCGGAGACCTGGTCCTGACGATGGGTGCCGGTGACATCTGGCGCTTTGGCGAGGCCTTCCTCCGCGACCTCGAGGCCCTGGCCGAGGACGACGCGTAATGGCCAAGCGAACCCTCTCTAAGGCGGACCGCCGCAAGCGCCAGGAGCGCCGACGCCGCATCGCACGCCGCGTCGGGATCGGCGTTGCCCTGCTCGCTCTCGGAGCGGCGTGGGCGTGGCAACGAACCCTGCCGCTCACCAACGTCGCCGTCATCGGCGCGACACACGCGCCCGTCGAGGACGTCATTGACCTGGTACAGGTCGAGCCCGACTCCGTCGCGCTGTTCTCGCTCTCGTCTGCGCTCCTCGCCGACCGCGCCCAGCGCCACCCGTGGGTCCGCACCGCGACCGTCCGTCGCCTGCCGACGGGCACGCTGCGCATCGTCCTCGAGGAGCGCGTCCCCGAGGTCATCGTCCTCGAGGACGGACGGCCCAGCCACTTCCTGGACGCCCAGGGCTACGCGATGCCCATCGAGGCCGCGACGCCAGCGCTGTACGACGTCCCCGTCTTGGAGGGCGCACCCGACTACCACCCGATCCAGCCGGTCGCGAGCGCCGGCCTGCGGTCACTCCTGGCCGCGCTCTCCCGCGCCGAGCCCTCGACACACGCGCTCGTCTCGGAGATCGACTGGCGGACGGCCACGTTGTGGACCACGCCGACGTCCGGCCATGAGACCGTCGCGGTCACGCTCGGCCGGTTCGACCACGCCGCCCAACTCCGGCGCCTGCGCGCCTTCTGGGACCAGGCCGTCTTGCCCCAGCCCCACGTCACCTTCGCGTCGGTCGACGTCCGCTTCGATGGCCAGGTCGTCACGCGTGAGCAGTCGCCGTCCGACTCGTCCTCGAGTCCGGCGCCCCCCCTCGAGGACGACTCCGCTCTCCAGGAGGCAGCTGCCACTCCTTCCACACCGCTCGGCATCATTACACCTTCCCCAACCCTCCCATGACCCACTCTGAACAGGACGGCGACCGGATCGTCGTCGGCGTCGACATCGGTACGACGAAGATCTGCGCGGTCGTCGCGTCGGCGGACGATCATGATCGCATCCACGTCCGCGGCGTCGGCGTCTCGGCGTCGGACGGGCTGAACCGCGGCGTCGTCGTCAACATCGACAAAACCGTCGAGGCCGTCATCAAGGCCATCAACGAGGCCGAGCACGCGGCGGGCATCGAGACGCAGTCGGTCGTCGTCGGCATCGCGGGCGACCACATCCAGAGCTTCCAGAGCCGCGGCGTGATCACCGTCGCCGGCGGCGAGATCGACCGTGAGGACGTGCTCCGTCTGCTCGAGGACACGCGTCACGTGGCCATGCCGGCCGACCGCGAGATCCTGCACGTGTTGCCGCAGGAGTTCATCGTCGACGGCCAGGACGGCGTCGCCGATCCCATCGGCATGTCGGGCGTCCGCCTCGAGGCCAACGTCCACATCATCACCGGGTTGGTCTCGGCGGCCAAGAACGTCTACCGTTGCATCGAGAAGGCCGGCTACGCCGTGGACGACATCGTCTTGGAGCCGCTCGCCTCGAGCCACGCTGTCCTGCACGAAGACGAAAAGGAAGTCGGTGTCGTCTTGGTCGACATCGGCGGCGGCACGACCGACATCGCCGTCTTCGAGGACAAGACGATCCGGCACACGGCCGTCGTCGCCGTCGCGGGCACCAAGGTCACCGACGACCTGCGCAAGGGGCTCGGCATCCTGCACGACCAGGCCGAGCGTCTCAAGCGCGACTACGGCGTCGCCCTCGTTGACATGGTGACCGAAGACCGCGAGATCCAGATCCCCGGCATCGGTGGTCGCCCCGACAAATCGATCGGCCAGTCGACGCTGGCTCAGATCATCCAGCCGCGGCTGGAGGAGATCATGGAGTTCGTCGCCATCGAGATCAAGCGGTCCGGGTACGGCCGGCATCTCTCGGCCGGCGTCGTGCTCACCGGCGGCGGCTCGCTGATTCCTGGGACGGCCGAGCTGGCCGCCGAGATTCTCGGCCTCGAGGCCCGCGTCGGTCGCCCGCTCGGGCTGGCTGGCGGGCTCGTCGAAGAGGTCAACGACCCGAAGTACGCGACCGGCGTCGGCTTGGTGTTGCACGGCATCCGGTCCGGAGTCTCTGGAGGGGCCTCTCTCGTGGCCCACGAAGTCGAGGCCGACGCGACCACGGCCGGCGGCGACGGACAGCACACCGACCCCGACCACCTCGTGTCCAAGATTGCGTCTCGGATGCGCAGCTGGTTCGACGAACTCTAATCCTTCACTCACTCATGCAAGCGGCGGTCTAAGGGCTGCGGAGCCGGTACTTTCCGGTCGTCCTTACACCGCTGATCCTGGCGAATCCCACACCCCCGAGGGGACACAATGGACAACGACTTCAGCACACGATTCACGTTCGACGACGACGCCCAAGACACCGCCCAGATCCGAGTGATCGGCGTCGGTGGCGGGGGCGGCAACGCCGTCAACAACATGCTCGCGAAGGGCATCCACGGCGTCGAGTTCGTGGCCATCAACACCGACTCCCAGGCGCTTCAGGCGAACGAGGCCGCATCCAAGATCCAGGTCGGCCGGGAGCTGACGAAGGGGCTCGGGGCGGGGGCCCGACCGAGCGTCGGGGCCGGCGCGGCCCAAGAGAGCCAGCGCGAGATCGAGGCCGCCCTCGAGGGCTGCGACATGGTCTTCGTCGCGGCCGGCATGGGCGGCGGCACCGGAACCGGCGCGGCGCCCGTCGTGGCGGCCATCGCCAAGCAAATGGGCATCCTGACCGTCGCGGTCGTCACCAAGCCGTTCGTGGCCGAGGGCCGCAAGCGTCTCAAGATGGCCGAGCAGGGCATCGACACGCTGCGCGACGTCGTGGACACGTTGATCGTGATCCCGAACGAGCGCCTGCTCGACGTCGCCGACGACAACACGACGTTGGTCGAGGCCTTCGAGATGGCCGACGACGTTCTCTACAACGCCACGCGCGGCATCTCGGAGCTGATCACCGTCCACGGCCTGATCAACCTCGACTTCGCCGACGTCCGCACGACGATGCTGGACGGCGGAACCGCGTTGATGTCGAGCGCCGTCGCGTCCGGCGAGCGCCGCGCCGAGCGGGCCGCGACCGAGGCGATCTCGTCGCCCCTGCTAGACGGCATCTCGATCAAGGGCGCGCGGAACGTCCTGGTCAACATCACGGCCGGCATCGACCTGGGCGTCCGCGAGGCGACGCAGGCGACGATGGTCATCCAGAACGAGGCCGGTGACGATGCCGAGGTCATCTTCGGTACGGTCATCGACGAGAGCGTCGGCGACTCGATCCGGGTGACGGTCATCGCGACCGGGTTCGACTCCAACGGACAGGACGGCACGGCCGACGAGCCAGCGGCTCGGCCCAGCGTGGTGTTGGGCGCGGGGCCTCTCTCGTACAAAGGCGAGGGCAACCTCAAGAGCCTGGACGTCCCGGCCTATCAGCGTCGCGCCCAGCAGGAGCAGGTCCGCGAAGACGAGGAGGTGTCGAAGGGCGTCGGCGAGACGATCGATGGCGAGGTGCGCCGCCCCGCCAACGTCCGTGCGCTGCCGAGCAGCAACGTGCCTCGGCGCGAGCGGATCAACAAGGACGACACGGACGTGCCGGCCTTCCTACGCCGGATGATGGACTAACCGAGGCGGCACGTCCCCACGACGCTCACGCGTGGGGGTGTGACTCTCCTATGACACCGCGACGGCCTACACTCCGGCCGGACGCCACGAGTCCCCCCGGACAACTTCGCCAGGGTTGTCCATGAGGCCCCACCGGATTTCCGCCCGGTGGGGCCTCGTCTGTTGCCGTCCTCGAGGCCGAGGCGTAGTTGCGGAGCCGCCCTCGAGGGTGGAGTGGCGGAGCGGCAGCGCTCTCGAGGTCGTGAACTGGTCGGCGGGCCGAGCGTACGGACGGTCCCCTCTCCCGCGCCCGTGACCCGTCTCCTCGTCCTCGTCGCCTTCGCGATCACCGCGTCCTCGAGTGTCGCGCAGGCGCCGGCCGGTGACAGGAGCGTTCTCGAGGCCGACTCCGTCCGCGTGGACACCTCCGCAGTCGGGACGGAGACCCGGTCGTGTGTTGCTGACCCGTCGGTCCGGATCGGGCCGTTCCCACCCATCCCCTCGGCGCTGGCGGGGGTCGTGTGGGCCGCCCCGGATTCGACGGCCGCCGCCCTCGAGGACCTGGAAGCGATGCGGCGCGTGGGGGTCCGCCAGGTGCGGAGCGGACTGGTCACCGATGTCCGCGTCCTCGAGGCCGCGGACCGGTTGGGGATTGCGGTGTGGCAGGATCTGCCCATCAAGGGGCTTCCGGCGTCGTTCTTGGTCCGCGACGCAGAAGAGGCTGAGGCG
>NZ_JBARYR010000212.1:0-5878 GCF_049648075.1 Rubrivirga sp.
TCTGGGTGAGCCTGGGCGACGGCGACGATCTGTTGCTGTTCTGCTCGCACCTCGACGTCGTGCCCCCGAGCGAGACGCACCCATACGACCCGTTCACGCCGACCCGCGTCGAGGACCGGATCTACGGGCGCGGCGCCGTCGACGCGAAGGCGAGCGGGGCGGCGATGCTGACCGCGCTCGCGACGTTGGCCGAGTCCGGCTGGCGCCCTCGAGGACGACTCGTCGTCGCGCTGACGGCGTGCGAGGAGACGGGCGGCGGCTACAACGGCGTGGAGACGATGCGCCGCGAGGTCTTCGGGCACGCGCTGCCCGAGGTCTCCGCCGCCTTGGTCGGGGAGCCAACCGAGCTCCTCCCGTGCCTCGCCCAGAAGGGCCTGCTCATCTTGGAGGCCACGGCCCACGGCCGCACGTCGCACGCCGCCCGAGCGCACCTCGGTGACAACGCCATCACGCGCGCCGCCCGCGATCTCGTCGCTCTTGGGGACGTCACCTTCGACCGGTCCGACCCGCTGCTCGGCAAGCCGACCGCCAACGCGACGCTCGTCGAGGGCGGGACGGCCAAGAACGTGATCCCCGACCGCTGCCGGTTCACGCTCGACGTCCGCTCGACGCCGGCCTACACGCACGCCGAGTTGACGGAGCTCGTCCGCGACGCCCTCGAGTCCGAGGTCTCCGTCTACTCCGAGCGTCTGGTTCCGTGCGCGACGGACCGGACGGAGCCCATCGCCCAGTCCGTCCTCGACGCGCTATCCGCACTCGGCCTCGAGGACGAACCGTTCGGTAGCCCGACGGCCTCCGACTGGATCTTCCTGTCCGACGTACCTGCCGTCAAGATTGGCCCCGGCCGAAGCGAGTTGTCCCACACGCCCGACGAGCACGTCACCGTTGGCCAACTCGAGGCCGCTGTCGAGGTCTACGCCGAGATCGCCCGGCAGTATTTCAACGTGGGGATTGGGGGCTAGGGGTCGGGGATTGGACTCCGCCGGTCCACTCTGCTTCGTCTCCCACATTTCGTCTCCGCTCCAGTTCGACTCAGATCCATGTCAGATACCCCAACACCCAATCCCCAATCCCCAACACCCATCTGGCACAAAGGCACCGCCGCTGAGGACTGGGTGACCCGGTTCACCGTGGGCGAGGACTGGCGGTGGGACACGATCCTGCTGCCGTACGACCTCGAGGGCACGCGCGCCCACGCCTGGGCGCTGGGGCAAGCCGGCGTCCTCGAGGACGAGGAAGTCGATGAGGTCAGCCGCGCCCTCGATGCGATCCGCGAGGCGTGGGAGAGGGGAGAGGTCACCGTCCGCGTCCAAGACGAGGACATGCACACCGTCATCGAACGCGAACTGACCGCCCGCCTGGGCGACGCCGGAAAGAAGATCCACGCCGGCCGGAGCCGCAACGACCAAGTCCTGACCGCGCTCCGCCTGTGGCTGAGAGACGCGCTTGAGGGCATCGCCGGGACCGTCCTCGAGGTCGGACACGCGCTCGTGGCGCACGCCCAAGCAGGCCAGGAGATGCTGATGCCGGGCTACACCCATGGCCAGCGCGCCATGCCGACGACCGTCGCCGTCTGGGCCGCTGGCTACGTCGACCTGCTCGCCGACGACCTAGCCGCCCTCGAGGACGCGCGTCGAGCGGCGAACACGTCGCCGTGGGGGAGCGCGGCGGGGTATGGGATTCCCGTCCTGGATCTCGACCGCGACGGCGTAGCCGAGAAGCTCGGGTTCGAGCGGACGCAGGCAATTGCTGCGGTCCAGCTGTCGAGGGGCAAACTCGAGGCCGGCGTCGTCCACGCGCTCGTCCAAATGGGGCTGACGCTGAACCGGATGGCGAGCGACTTGGCCCTGTTCGCGACGTCTGAGTTCGGGTTCGTCTCGTTGCCACACGAGCACACGACGGGCTCCTCGATCATGCCCCAGAAGCGCAACCCCGACGTCCTCGAGTTGGCTCGTGCGACCGCGCACCGGTTGACGGCCGAGCTCCACGTCTTGCTCACGCTGCCCGCCAACCTGCCCGGTGGCTACCACCGCGACCTGCAGCTCACGAAGGAGGCGACGATGCGGGGGGTCCTCGCCACGCAAGACCTGGTCACGGCGACGGCCGCCGTCTTGCCCGGTGTTCGCTGGCGAGCCGACCGGATGCGCGCCGCGCTCTCGCCCGACCTGTTCGCGACCGCCGAAGCCCTCCGGCTCGTCCAAGCCGGGACGCCGTTTCGCGACGCCTACCGGACCGTCGGCATCCACCTCGACGACCTCGAGGTCCCGTCCATCGAGGACGCGCTCGGAGCCTACACGTCGAGCGGGACGCCGGGCAACGTCGACCTCGAGGCGCTCCGGAAGCGCCTGGCTAGCGCGCGGTGACCGCCACCACGTTGGGCGCGGAGCGGAGACGGGCAGCCAGCGCCGACGCGTCGGATGCCGTCACCTCCAGCAGGTTGGCCCGGGTCTCCACCCGCGTCGGCGGTACACCGACGACGGCCTCGAACCGGGCCGCGGCCGTCCGACTCGGCGTCGTGCTCGGGTACTCAGCCGAGACGAGCACTCGACGTCCCCGGGCCACGGATTCGGCGAGTTCCGCCGGTAGGATGTGTGCGAACCGTGCGCCGACGTTGACCACCTCGACCGAGATGGCGCCGGTCTCGAACAAGTCCTCGACCAGGCCCCGCGCGATGGGTGCGCCGACCTGAACCTCGATCACGACGGGCTGGAACCACCCGTTGGTCTCAGCAGACGGCGAGAGATCCCGGACCAACTCGATCGCGTCGCGCGTCGAGGTCGCGCGGTCGAACACGACCTCGAGGTCGGCGTCTTGGGCGTGGGCGGTGGCGCAGCACAAGGCGGCGAGAAGAAAGACGCGCATCGAGGTCGGGAGGAGTCGTCCTCGAGGATAGGTCACCCGAGGACAAATCCAAATCGCCCTCGAGGACGCTACCCGCGCACGGCCGGCAGCCGCTCGAGATCGACCTCGAGGGTGCCTGCCTGTTTCAGGCCGATCTCCTTGGCCGCTGCCGTCGAGACGTCGATCACGCGGTCGCCGTGGAACGGGCCGCGGTCGTTGATGCGGACCACAACGGACTCGCCGTTGCCGGGGTTCGTCACACGGACGCGCGTCCCGAACGGCAACGTCCGGTGCGCGGCCGTCAACTCGGACGGGTCGAACGTCTCGCCGTTCGCCGTCGGGTTGCCCGCGAGCTCGGCGCCGTAGTAGCTCGCCGTCCCGCCCTCGAGAGCCTGCCCCGGACTCGATCCGGGGTCAGTGCCTCCTTCGGCGGTGTGACTGACGGTCGTGATCGGCGTCTCCGCGGGTACCGGAGGAAGCAGCGTCGCGGGCGGAGGCGTCGCGTGCTCGGCCGTGGCCTCGAGGGCCGACACGTTCGGCGCGTCGAGGACGACCGGGGTGGAGGTCGTCGCCACGCCAGCGCCAGCGGCCAAGAGGGCGACTCCAGTCGCGACGGCGGCCTTCCGGCGGGCGCGTCCCAACGTCGCTCGCAGGCGACGGCGCCTCGAGGGCGGGCGGGTGGAAACGGTGGAGACGAGCGGGGCCATGGCAACAGAGTCGATTCGCGCAGAGGGACGCGAAGACCGTTCCGGGAAGCCTGAACCTACGATCCTTCACCGAGACACCATGTTACGACCGTTAGGTCGGCCGGTCTGTCGCGCTCTCGCGCCGCCTTGGCAGGTCCGGTCGTCCTCGAGGCCGAGTCCCCAGGTTGCATCGCGGCGGTCGCTGATCGCCCTCGAGGGCGGTCCGGCACGTTGTCCTCGAGGACGTTTACGCGTGAGCCTGCGGAGGGAGGCTGAACGGGGCCTGGAGCGCTTCGGTCGCCTCGAGCTGGATCGCCTCGAGACGGTACGAGGTGTCCGTGTCGCCCGCGCCGAGCGGGACGGCGACCATCATCTGGAACTCGGGGTACGCGACCGTCCCATGCTCGTGCAGGTCGAGCCCAGCCGTCTCGCCCTCGTCCGTGATGCGCAGGCCCATCGTGGCGTCCAGGACCTTGAACAGACCGAGCGAAACGGGGAACGTCCACAGGAACGCCGCTCCCACGCCGACAGCCTGGATCCCGAGCTGGGCGAGCGAGAACCCGTCCGCGGCGAAGATGGCGACGGCCAAGGTGCCCCAGACGCCGCACACGCCGTGGACGGCGACCGCACTCACCGGGTCGTCGATGTAACGAGCAAGCCAGGAGGTCGCGAACGTCACCAAGACCCCGGCGACCAACCCGATCGCCAGCGCTCCGATCGGCAAGACCGCGTCGCAGCCGGCCGTGATGCCGACGAGCCCGCCGAGCACGCCGTTCATCGTCATGGTCACGCTGGGGACCTTGTCCGAGACCCACGTCACGGTCATCGCCGCAATCGCTCCGGCGCCGGCCGCCAGGAACGTGTTTGCCACGATCAGCGCGATGCCCGTTTCGCCGGCCGTCGTCGAGCCCGCGTTGAACCCGAACCACCCGAACCACAGGATGAACACTCCCAGGGCCGCGAGCGGGATGCTGTGTCCGGGGATCTCGACCGGATTGCCGTCCTCGTCTAGGCTCCCCGCCCGGCGCCCCACGACCAGCGCGCCGGCCAGCGCTGCCCACGCCCCGACCGAGTGGACGACCGTCGATCCCGCGAAATCGAGGAAGCCGATCCCCTCGAGCCATCCGCCACCGTTGAACAGACCGCCCCACGCCCACGACCCAAATACGGGGTAGATCAGCCCGACGATGACCAGGGAGAAGACGAGGTACGTGCGGAAGTTGACGCGCTCCGCGACCGCTCCCGACACGATCGTCGCGGCGGTCGCGGCGAACACGGCCTGGAAAAAGAAGAAGACATACGACCACTCCGGCGTCTGGCCCTCGATGCCCAAGAGCGCGAACCCGTCAGTTCCGATCCAGCCGCCCGCGCTCGTGCCGAACATCAACCCGAAGCCGACCAGAAAGAAGATCACGACGCCGGCCGAGGCGTCCATGACGTTCTTCATGATGATGTTGGCCGCGTTCTTGGCCCGTGTCAGGCCGGTCTCGAGAAGCGCGAACCCCGCCTGCATTAAGAACACGAGTGCACCCGCGACCACGACCCAGACAAAGTCCAGGTTGGTCTGCACCGTTGCGACATCGGCGCCTTGGGCGAGCGCGAGCGTGGGGACGGAGAGGAAAAGGAAAGCCAGAGAGGTCCTCATTTTGGAAGGAAGAGTGCGGCCGGTGGTTTAGGAACAGCGTGAGGCTAGACCAATAGGTCGCGTATTGTCAAGGATTCGGCTCTGTGATGCCTCTGGAAATAAGTCTGGTAGCGCTTTTCTCTTCCGAGGCGAAGGCGTCCTCGAGGTCGGTCTCCTCGTTTGGCTATGACACGCGGGCGTCACTCGGCCGTCCGATCTTCTGACTCCAGCCTCTGAGATCCATGACCGCCTCCGATCTGACCCGCCTCGCCGACCCCTTCCCGGCATCCGACATCGAGTGGAAGCCCGGCGCCACCACGCGCGACAAGAAGAAGGGCCTCGCGATGGCCTACCTCACCAGTCGCGCCGTCCAGCAACGGTTCGACGACGTCTGCGGGCCGGGCGACTGGCGCAACGAGTTCCGCGAGGGGCCGAGCGGCGGCGTCCTGTGCGGCATCTCGGTCCGCGTCGAGCGCCCCGACGGCACGTCGGAGTGGGTGACGAAGTGGGACGGTGCCGACAACTCGCAGGTCGAGGCCATCAAGGGCGGGCTCTCGGGCGCCACCAAGCGCGCTGCCGTCCAGTGGGGCGTCGGGCGGTACCTCTACGACCTGCCCGCGACCTGGGTGCGGTTGGACGATCGCGGCCGGTTTGCGGAGACGCCTCGGATCCCGTCTGAGCACCTGCCGCAACGCCAGGCCAGCGCGCCCCGCTCCGAGCGTCCCGC
>NZ_JBARYR010000213.1:0-4727 GCF_049648075.1 Rubrivirga sp.
CCTCCAAAGAGGAGCCGCCCGTCCGTGGTGCGGTACGAGGACATAAAGTCCGCGATGTCGCCGTGCAAGCCATCGGCCTGCGTAAACGTCGCGACCGTCCGGTCCTCGAGGTCGAACCGCGCGATGCCGCGGTCGGTCCCCAGCCACATCGCGCCGGGGCCGGGCTCGACGCGGTGGACCACGTTCGAGGGCAGGCCGTCGGTGATCGTGAAGCACTCGACGGCGTCGGCCTCCGGGTCGAGCCGGCACGTCCCCGTCCCCACGGTCGCGAGCCACAGCGCGCCAGGGTCGTCGGGGTTCTCCGAGATGTCCCATACGATGGAGGCCCCGAGCGTCCCGGTCGCGACGCGCCGAAAGCTCCGGCGCGCGACGTCGAACTCGACGAGCCCCGCATCCGTCGCGATCCAGACCCGTCCGCGCCCGTCGACATGGACGATGTTGGTCGCCGAGGTCGGCAGTCCATCGCGGCCTCCCTCGCCCTCCTTGTAGCCGAGCCACGTCCCGTCCTCGAGGCGGACCGCGAGCCCGTACGACGACGACACCCAGAGGCGCCCGTCGGCCTCGAGAACGTGACGGACCGGGATCCGGCCGATGGCGGAGCCGTCCAGGCTGAGAAGCCGGGCCACATCGGTGACCGGCTCCCACCGGCCCGTCTCCGGCCAGAGCCGCCGCAGCCCGAACCCTTTCCCACCGACCCACAGCCCGCCGCCTGCCGCCCGCGTCACCTGCCAGACCCCGTTCGCGTAGACGTCTTTACCGGTGAAGAAGCTGGTCCACGTTCCATCGGGACGCCGTTGGTACAGCCCCCCGTTGGTGCCTATCCACGTTGAGCCGTCGGGTGTGGTCAAGAGCCCGTTGACACGCCCGTCCGGGAGGCCGGACGCACCCGTGACCGCCTGGAAGGCAGGGTCGGGCTGGATCCCGCGGTAGAGCCCGCGGTCGGTCGCCAACCAGACGCCGCCTTGCCGGTCGATCAGCACGTCCCGGGCGTCCCGACTGACGACCCCGTTCCCGATCCCGATCTGTAAGAGCCGTCGCCGCTCCGTGTCGTACACGTACGGACCTCCCGATGTCGCGAACCAAATCCGTGGCAGGTCTGCAGTAGATCGGTTCGTCGATGGAAGCCCTCTGATCTCGGGCCAATCTTCGACGAGAGATGGGGACGGCCGGAGTCGCCAGACCTGGCCTTCGGGGAACAGTCCGAAGATGACGCCATTTTGCTTCCATGTGGCGAAGATGCCGAAGTTTGCTTGGGGTGCGTTCCGAGGTGCCTCACATCGAACGGGTCGGTCTCGGAGCAGGCACCTCTCGTGGTAGAGCCAAGCTTCCCCGAGTGCGGAGGCCCCGATCTGGGGGAATCCCACGGCATCGACCTTGTCGGTGGTCCCGTCGTAGCGGATCCGACCTACCCCTCGGGGCATCGCGACCCAGAGACCCTCGCTGTCGGCCAGGATATTGGAGATGTCCTCCCCCATCTCGCGGGTCGCTTGCTCTGCGAACCGAACGAAGCGGCCGGCCTGCTCATCGAAGTAGGCCAGGCCTCTGTCGGTACCTACCCACACCGTTCCATTGGGAGCGACGGCGAGCCCGCCGATGATGCTCGAGGGGAGCCCGGTCGTGCTACGGGGCTGGTGGCGCCACACGCGAGCGCGCACGCCGTCGAACCTCGCGATCCCATCGGCCGTGCCGACCCAGATGAACCCGGATGAGTCCTGGGCGACGTTCAGGGTCCGGTCGCTCGGCAACCCATGCTCGGTGCCGTAGCGCACGAACGTGTACGCGCCTCCGCTTTGGGCAGAGGCGAGGCTCGCGCTGAGGGTGAGCGCGAGACAGATTCCGAGAGTCAGTCGTCGGATGGGGAAGCGTGCGGCGGGGAGGTGTCCAAGCTACCGGAACGAGGCACGCGGCCGGCTCCACCAGACAGGCAGAACCGGCCGCGTAGACCTGGGGCGAGCGTGTCTACGGAGCCGGCTCTCCGTTGACCAGGATCTCGATCTCGTAGGCGCCCGTCTCCCCGTTCTCGTACGTGGTCGCGACGACCTCGTAGGTCCCGGCCTGCCCGGCGCTGAACGAGAGGCACGACTTCTCGAAGTCGCCCTGGGTGCAGTCGTCGTTGTAGCCGATGTTGCGGCCGGACGGCGACATGAGGTAGAGGTACGTGTCGACGGCCGTGGAGGTCATCGTGATCGAGAGCTCGTCGCCGGACTCGAGGACGACGGCGTACGCGTCATGGGGCTTGCCGTTGATGAACTCGGGGTCGTCGTCGGAGATGGTACCGCTCGTCTGGGCGCTACCGGCAGTGGCGAGCGCGGCGACGAGCAGGAGGGGGAGGATGCGGGTCATGAGCGTGGGGCGCGGCCCCGTGAGTGATGTCACCAGGCTAGGCAAGTCGCGGCTGGGCTTGGGGGAACGGGGGGTTACTTCGGCCAGGGTCGGCCGTCCCATTCGTCCGGTTCTTCGGCCTCGAGGGCGTCCTGCGCACGTCGTCCTCGAGGGTGCGGGGTCCGGCCTCGAGGCCGGGATCTCCCCAAGTGGTTGCCAGACGGACCTCGAGGGCGTGGCCATCGTCAGAGCCCCATGACCCCCGAGCACAGCACGCCCCTCGACACGTCCGTCGCGTTCCGCCGGAAAGCGAGGTACGTAGTCGCGCTCGTCACGGCCACGGTCGTGCTCCTCTACGTCGCCTGGATCACGCGCGCGGCCATCCTCCTAGTCCTCCTGGGGGTGGCGGTGGGTGTCTTGTTCTACCATTCGAGCCGCTGGTTGTCGGAGCGGACGGGCGTGCCCCGGGGTCTCGCTCTGGCCGGTGTCGTGCTCGTGATCTTGTCCGCGCTGGGAAGCGCTATCGCGGTCGGCGGCCCCCACGTAGTGGGGGAGGCGACGGCGCTCATCGACGAAGCGCCGGCCGTGATCGAGACCGTCCGCGAGCGCTTCGACCTCCCGCCTGACGTCCTGCGACTCCCCCAGGGTGCGTCCGAGGTCGTAGGCCGGGCGCTCGGCATCTTCTCATCGCTCGCAGGGGCACTCGCCGCTGTCCTGGTGGTCCTGCTCGTGGCGGTCTACACGGCCATCGATCCGTCTCGGTACACGTCGTCGCTGTTGAGGCTCGTGGACTACGATCGGCAGCCCTTCGCTCAGCGCGTCTTGGAGCGCTCGGGGGAGGTCTTGCTCGGCTGGCTCAAGGGAGTAGGCATCGCGGTCCTGGCGTTGGGGACGATCGCGGCCATCGGGCTGAGCGTGATCGGGCTGCCCGGCGCGCTCGCGCTCGCCGCGTTCGCGGCCTTGATGACCGTGATCCCGAATATCGGACCGTTCATCGGGTGGGCGCCGGCGGTCCTGGTCGCGTTCTCTCAGGGGACGACGGTGGGCTTGTGGACGTTGGGCCTGGCCGTCGTCGCGCAGCAGATTGAGGGCGGCTTTATCGAGCCCAAAGTGCTGGGCGGGATGGTCAAGGTCGGGCCGGCGTTCATCGTGGCCGGCCAGATCGTGCTGGGCGCGCTCACGGGGTTCTTGGGCCTCCTGCTCGTGGTGCCCGTGTTGGGCGTTGGGAAGGTGCTGCTGCAAGAGCTTTACATCGGTCCGCTCGTCCGGGCCGAGCCCGCCGACCCCGACGCGCCGCCGGACCACGCGCGACACGTCCCGGGCGCCGCCCTCGAGACGCCCACTGACGCGCCCTTCGAGTAGCCCCGCACTGTGGTCCGTCCTCGAGGACGCCGGGCTAGCGGACCGCGGCTGTGTAGACACCGACCGCGACACCAAACGCGTCTCAATCGACCTCGAGGGCGCCTCGGTTCGGCCCGTCGAGCAGGTCGGCCACGCGACGGCCGAGCACGTCGTAGACCGCGAGCGCCGCGTCGCCCTCCAGGGCGAGCCGTCGCTCGGCCTCCGGTTGCGGCTTCGAGGGTGTAGATAAAGTTTGGCTCGTCCTCGAGGCTGGCGCGGGTTGTGGACGCGTCAGTCCAGGTGGGGCGTCCGCGCGGCGGTGAGAAGCACGAGGAGGCAGATCATGAGCGGTCCACTCTCCTAAGAGAACCTTCCTTTCCAGCCATCACGCCTCAGTCTCGCGCGGCCCCCGCTCCGGCACGGCCTGGCGAGGCGCGCTCGGCGTCGGCTTCGTCCTCGAGGCCGTCGTCTCGATCTCGGGCTGTTTTTCGATGAGGTACGGCCAGTACCGCTTGGGCACGTGGCGCAGGTGGAGCTTGAGGTTCTTGCGCTCGGGGATGTCGACGGCCCGAAAGTAGGCCCGCCACATCGACTGGTACGCCGCCTCCTCCGAGGTGTGCTCGCCGACCTCGAGGTCGGACGTCGGCACCAGCCTCGAGGGCGCAGCGTCCGACGCGCGGTCGGGCGCGGGCGTGTGGACGAGCGCGATGCCGCGCCGGACGTCGACGATGCGCCACGCCAGCGTCGGGTAGCGCGTCTCGAAGTGGTGGTGCAAGATGGGGAGGACGTTGTACTCAGGCCGGACCTCGGCGACGAACTCCTCGCGCCCCTCGTGCTCTCGCGTCTCGAACCGGACGAACGCCTCCATCCGGTGCGCCTCGCGCCCGACGCGGCCCGACCACTGCGCGACCGTCCTCGAGGGCGGGAACGTCCAGTCCTCGACGACCGCGGACCCGTCGAGCCGGACGGCGTCGGCCAGCCGGATCACGTCGACCTCGATACCGGGGCGCTCGCTCAGGAACGCCCGCCGCATCCGCCCGACCAACCCAGGCTTGGCGCGCTCC
>NZ_JBARYR010000214.1:0-1713 GCF_049648075.1 Rubrivirga sp.
GTCCGACCGTTCCTCGAGGCCCGCTCTGCGGCGGCCTGGCTCTCGCGCGCGGAGATCGCACCGCCGGTTCGCCGAAGCTCTCCCACCCACGCCAACACGACCGATGCGATCAGCATCAGCACGGTCAGGATGGTGGCGACCTCGACGAGAGACACGGGCTACAGGGCGAGCGTGGGATCGGGAGTGCGTGCGGGCTCCGCCGGCGTCCCCTCGGCTTCGCTCAGGGCATGCCTCGAGGACGGGACCGGCGTCACCGGCGTCCTGGAGGTCGGGAGCGAGACCGGGACGGCCTCGACGGCCTCGGGACGGAAGCACTGGCGGCAGCGCGGCTCGTACGCCTCGGACTCGCCGACCAGCACGCGGCCGCCGCTCGCCACGATCCGCTGCGAGTGGTTGGCGGGTGCGCCGCACCGAACGCATACGGCGTGGAGCTTGGTCACGTGCTCCGCCACGGCCATGAGTTGTGGGACGGGTTCAAACGGACGGCCGAGGTAGTCCTGATCGAGGCCGGCGAGAACGACGCGGCGGCCGTCGCCGGCGAGCGCCTGGACCACGTCGACGAGCTCGGAGCCGAAGAACTGGGCCTCGTCGATCCCGACCACGTCGGCGTCGCCGGCCAGGAGCAGCATCGGCTCGGCCGTGTGGACGACCTCGGAGGGCATCGCGGTCGCGTCGTGGCTCACGACCTCGGCGTCGGCGTAGCGCGTGTCCAGGGCCGGCTTGAAGAGGGCCACCTTCTGACGCGCGAACCGGGCGCGGCGCAGGCGCCGGATCAACTCCTCGGTCTTGCCCGAGAACATCGAGCCGCAGACGACCTCGATCCAGCCACGGCGTCGGCCGCTCTCGTCGAGGGGATAGACGTGGGGTTCCATGACGGAAGGTAATCGGGCTGGGGTGCAATGCCAGGGCACCGACAACGGGCCGGCGCCGGACTTACGTGCTAGGCCACTGCATCACTCCTCTTCCCACCGATACGATAGAGATCCCCCTCTGAGGACGGCCAGCACGTCTCCGTGTCCGATCTGACCTCTGAATCCCGGGTCTACGATCTCGGTGCTCCCGACGAGGCCCTGTCGTTGGCCCCGACGGGCAGGCTCCGGATCGCCGGCAAGCGCGCGACATGCGTCGACCTCCTCGGAACTGGCCTGCCTGAGCGCGTCTCCACCGCGGGGAATGACATGTGGGTCCTAGCGACCGAGGGGGTCGCCCGTATCAATCTCACCAGGCGTCCGCTCATCCCCTCAGCTCCCCGCTGGCAACCCGCCGGTCAGGCGCAACAGCGAGCGTACAGCTCGGCACTCCCAATCTCTGTGCGGACAGACCTCGAGGCCGAACCAGCGGCCTCGCCTAGATCAGTTCGACGGCGTCCGCGCGAACCCAACCCCTCGCTCGGCCCAGGCGGGCGGGTCGCCAGCCGTCCACAGCGGGGCCGACCTCGAGGGTCTCCCCTTCGCTCACACGCGCGACACTCGCCGTCGAGGTCGACGGACCTTCGGACAGCGACGTACCCGTCGTCACCACGACGCCGAGAGGCCGCGTCGACTCCCACACGGCGAAGGACGCGGCCCCAACGGCAAAGGCCGCGACGACGGCCAGACCGCTCGCGGACCGGCGGCGGCCGGTCAGCATCGTCCCGAGCGCTGCAAAGGCCAGGGCCAGGGCGAGCGCGACCAGTCCGAATGGCCGAACCACGCCGAGCGCCCGGTACCAGGC
>NZ_JBARYR010000215.1:0-1811 GCF_049648075.1 Rubrivirga sp.
GCGCGGGGCGCACCGTCCTCGAGGTCGGCCCGTGGCACGGGCGGCACCGCGCCCGGAGGCGCGGCGCCGTCGCCGGAGCCCAGATCGGTGCGGGTGGGTTCGGGAGTCACGAGGCCGTGAACGCGGGAGCGGCTGGGAAGGTCTGTCCTCGAGGACGGAGCCGGTGGTTAGAACGTCTGCCCGATGGACAGGTGGAACTGGAGGCGACGAAAGATGCTGCCTGGATCGATGCCCGCGGGGTCGAAGTCGCGCCCGCTCAGTCGGGCGTCGATGTAGCCGAGCTCCGTCTCGGCTGTCGGCGCGTCGATCTCGGCCCCGCCAAAGCACACCGGCTCGTCGGCCTCGATGGACGAGCCGCAGTAGACCAGCGCCGGCGTTCTCAGGTCGAGGTACGACGGGTTGACCTTGACGCCGATCGCGAACGAGACAAACCCGACCGGCGTCAGGTACTGGATGCCCGCCCCAGCCCCCACGCGGATGCCGCCCTCTTGGTCGAGCGTGTCCGCGAGCGCGATGTCGGCCCGGGTGCCGCCGGCCCGGATCAGGCCGTTCGTGGCCGCCGCACTCGAGGACTCGACCACGCCGCCGTCGACGAACACGTTGGCGCCCCACTGCGGCCCGATGGGCAGGGGCAGGTTGAGCTGCACGCTCGCGGACCCTTTCAGGCGCCCGCCCACGCCGACGTAGCTGATGTCGCCTCGGCTCGTGACGCGCGCCGGATCTGGGATCTCGCCCGAGACGACAGACGGTGCCGTGATGGAGAACGTCTTGGGGCCGAGCTGCGCCGACGCCCAGCCGCGCACGTCGCTCGTGCCGCCGGCGTAGAACAGCTGGTCGCGGAGCAGGACGTAGTCGCCCACGGCGTCCACGTCGGAGCCGCCGAACGGCATCAGCCCACCGGCCACCACGCGGCCCACGACGCCCGTCCGGCGGCTGTCGCCGATCGGGATCGTGACGCTCGCCGCCACGCGTCCTCGGCCGTAGGACACGTCGCCCGCCGCGATCGAGGCCGAGGGCCGGATCACGAAGCCCCGCGTCGGCTGGAGCGGATCGTCGACCTGTCCCCAGACCACGTCGAGGCCGACGACGCCCGTCGTGGCTTGGAGCGAATCGGGCAGGAGCGGGTCGATGGCGGGCTCGAAGCGGCCGGCGTCCAGGAGCCGGATGCCCAGGCCGCGGGACAGGTCGCGGCGACGGCCCGTCAGGGACAGGCCGATGGTCTGGAGTGGCGCTCGTGTAAACAGCAGCGTGTTCGAGACCTCGAGCTGGGTGCTCGACTCGATCTCGTCGTCGCGGACGCGGTACGACGGCTGCAACGTGTACGAGACGCGCCGATCGAGGACGTACGGTTGCCGGAAGGGGAGCGACACGCGGAAGTCGCGGATCGGACCGCCGGTCACGGACTGGGTGCCGCCGCCGATCCCGGACCCGATGCCCGTCCGCCACTCGATGTTCGCCGAGAGCTGGCGGGCGCCGCCGAACGCGTTCCGGTGGGTCGCCGCCGAACGCAACGTGACGCCGCCGTCGGAGAAGTAGCCGGTGAACGCCGAGAGTACGCGGCTCGGCCCGCGCTGGACTCGGATCCGAACCGGCACGATGGTGTCGCCACGCACGGCCGACGGCGCGACGTCCACGAGCGCGAGCGTGAACAGGCCCAGCCCGAAGATCTCGCGTTGTCCCTCGGCAAGGGCGCTCGCGTCGAACAGGTCTCCGGTATCGACGGGCAGCTCGCGTGCGACCACGTGGGCCGCGAGCGACGAGTCGCCCTCGACGCTGATGGCTCCCACGCGAGCCCGCGCACCCACGTTAAC
>NZ_JBARYR010000216.1:0-1577 GCF_049648075.1 Rubrivirga sp.
GGCTGGCTCCATCTTGAGCCGTGGCGTTGCTGGTGTGTCTATCCCTGGCGTTAGCACTGGCGGCAAGTTGGGACGGCTCAAACCCCAGCTAAAGAAGCTATGCACCTATGGCCGTAAGGTTTATCTCGCATTCGATCGCGATTGCGTCTATAAGCGGCAGGTACAGAACGCCCTGCACAATCTCGCTCGAATGATTATGGAGCGTGGGGCGATGGTCTACGTTCTGGAGTGGCACGATGACTTTAAAGGCGTCGACGACTACTTTGCTGGATGCCCTGGAGGAATGCCGCTCAGCACGATGCTGGAGAGAGCAGCAACGCTGGAAGAGTGGCGTGACGCTCTAGACTCTAAGGCGATCGAGCTCATCGATGAGCCCTGCAAGTTGGCCAAGCGATACGCCCAGGTGAGCGAGCGAGTAGAAAAGCGTCTGCGCTGGAACAACCTGCTCGACCAAATGGAGCTAGACGGCCAGCCCTTCGACCCGGCCCAGCTGCGGATGTTCCTAGCCCTTAAGCACAACGTGGATATCCCACTGCAGGACTGCCAGCAAATTTGTGTATTCATCGCGCAGCAGAATAGATACTCGCCAATTGCTGAGTATCTAGAGGACGTCGCCGCAGAGCATGGCGCTGATGATGCGCTGTTGAACGAAGTAGCCAGCACCTATCTAGGTGCTGGGGACGATTTGCACCGTGCATTTCTCCGCAAGACACTAATCAGCGCCGTAGCTCGGGCGATGAACCCGGGCTGTAAAGTAGATACCGTCTGTATCCTCGTAGGCGACCAAGGCGTGGGCAAGTCGGGATTCTGGGAGGTGCTGGCCGGTGAGTGGTTTGACGATAGTTTCGGTGGTGGCTCCGACAAAGACGAGAGGTTGAAATTACATCGGACCTGGTTTGTTGAGTGGGGAGAGCTAGAGAGCATCTACAAACGGCGCGATGTAAGCTCCCTGAAATCCTTTATCGCCTGTAAGAAAGACTCGCTGAGACCGCCCTACGGCGCAACAACGATGGACTACCTACGGCCCTCGATCTTCGTTGGAACCACCAACCGAGACGACTTTCTCGCCGACAGCACTGGCAACCGTCGCTTTTGGGTAGTGCCCGTTGGTATTGAGGCGGTGCCCTTCAACCTGCTGAAGGAAAATCGCGATCGCATTTGGGCAGCGGCCTACCATGCCTTTAAAGCTGGGGAGGATTGGAAGCTGCCTAAGGACCTAAAGCAAGCAGCCCAGGAAACCGCCCAGGACTACATATTTGTGGACCCATGGGAGCAGCCAGTCAAAGACTACATTGAAGGTCAGAATTTCGTCCCTACGTCGGACGTCCTTTCTATCGCTCTTGGCCTCGAACTGTCACAACAGGGTAAGGGTGAAGAAATGAGGTTGGCCGATATTCTGCGGTCTCTTGGCTGGGTGAAACAGCGCAAGACCATTAATGGGCAAAAAATAAGAGGATGGATTTTCAAAAGTTTTGGGGATGAGGTTGGTCCGGTTGGTCCTGGTAATAATGAACTATACCAAGATGTTGATGAAATAAGGGTTACAGCCACGGACCAACCTACGGACCAACCTACGG
>NZ_JBARYR010000217.1:0-15996 GCF_049648075.1 Rubrivirga sp.
TCTACGGTGGTCCTCCTCGGCGGCGGCTCATCTCACGGTCCCTGATCTACGTTCCGCCCGTCTTCATCTGGGGTCACTGAGACCTCTCCTATCTTGGAGCACCTGCGCCCGTAGCTCAGCTGGATAGAGTGCTTGACTACGAATCAAGAGGTCAGAGGTTCGAATCCTCTCGGGCGTACGATCAACGGTCAGTACCTTGGGTACGCGCTGCGCCGGTAGCTCAGCTGGATAGAGCGTCGCACTACGGATGCGAAGGTCGGGAGTTCGAATCTTCCCCGGCGCGCAACGCCTCTCGCCTCGGCGGGGGGCGTTTTTTTGTGCCCGGACCCGCCCTCGGAGCCGCACGTCCGACGACTCGACATGACGCCCGACTTCCCCCCATACCGCCCGCCCGTCTGGCTCCGTAGTGGTCACGTCCAGACCATCTACCCGACGCTCTTCCGCCGCGTCCCCGGCGTGCACTACCGCCGCGAGCGGATCGACCTCGAGGACGGCGACTTTCTCGACCTCGACTGGCTCGGGCAGCCTCGAGGACGAAACGTCGCGATCGTCGCGCACGGCTTGGAGGGGAGCACGGATCGGTCGTACGTCCGCGGCATGGCGAAGGAGCTCCACCGACGCGGGTGGGCCGTCTGCGCGTGGAACCTGCGGGGCTGCTCCGGCGAGCCGAACCGCCTGCTCCGCGCCTACCACAGCGGCGCGACGGAGGACCTCGAGGCCGTCGCTCAGCACGTGCTCGCGCAAGGGGCCGAGACGGTCGCCGTGGTCGGGTTCAGCCTGGGCGGCAACCTGACGCTGCGCTGGCTCGGGGAGCAAGGCGACGACCTCGATGCGCGCGTCGTCGCGGGCGCCGGCGTCTCCGTCCCGGTCGACCTGGCGTCGTCGGCGGAGACGATGAAGGCGTGGAGCCGGCGGATCTATATGCGGTACTTCCTCAAAAAGCTGACCGTCAAGGTCGAGGAAAAGGCGAGCCGGTTTGTCGACGCGCCTGATCCTGCCGGCGTCGCTCGGATGACGTCGTTCGCCGAGTTCGACGGCGCGTTTACGGCGCCCGTCCACGGTTTCGAGAGCGCCCAGGACTACTGGGAGCGCGCGTCCTCGAAGCCGCTCTTGCCCGAGATCGGGGTGCCGACGCTCTTGGTCAACGCCCTCGACGATCCGTTCCTGTCGTCGTCCTGCTTTCCGCGTGAGGAAGCCGAGGCGAACCCGAACCTGACGCTGCTCGCTCCGGAGGAGGGTGGTCACGTCGGGTTCGTGATGCCGAGCGGGCCGTTCTGGTCCGAGACCGTCGTCGGCCAGCACCTCGACGCGTCACTACAGGCTCGCTAGCTCGTCGGCTCCACCCTCGACGGCGTACAAGAGCAGGAAGCGGCGGAGCAGGTCGTCGGCGTCGGGCGAGTCGCGCACCGCATCGAGGACGGCCTGAAAGGCATCATCGTCGGCCATCTCGGGGTAGTGGCTCCGGTAGGCAATGAGCCGCTGGCGTTCCGTCTCAGCGTTGAGCTCCGAGTGGAACTGGGTGCCGTAGATCGGCAGGCCCTCCAAGCGGAACGCCTGGTTCGAGGACCGGTCGTTGGTCGCGATCTCGACCGCGCCCGGCGGCAGTGTCGAGACGCGGTCCTGGTGCCCTTGCTGTGCGTAGAAGGGTGAGGGAAGCGTCGAAAACAACGGGTCGCTCTGTCCAGCCTCGGTCACGTCGACGCGGTGCGTCCCCATCTCCGACTTGGACGGGTCGTTGACGACCTCGCCCCCGAACGCCCGCCCGATCATCTGGTGGCCCCAGCACGAGCCGAAGAGGGGGACCTCGAGGTCGGCGCAGGCGTGGCACAGGTCGATCAGGTCCTGGGTCCACTCGTAGGTCTGGGTCACGGAGTACGCGCCGGCTCCCCCGATCAGAACGGCGTCCACGTCCTCCAAGACGTCACGCGTGAGCGGGTCGCGGATGGCGTTCGTGGCCACGATCTGCTCGTCCTCGAGGGCGGCGCGCTCGCGGAAGCTCTCCCGTTCCTCGGTCAGCACGTCCGGGTTGTCGCGGATCTGGATGAGGCGGACGCGGACGCGGGAGAGGTCGGGGGCCATCGAGGGCGGCGAAAGTGGGAGGGTAAGTCGCCCTCTTGGAGCCTCGTCTGCTGGTCGGCGTTCCATCCCGCACACGAACCTGTTCCGTCAACTATGTCAACCACGAACTCTATCGTCCTGGGCGGCGGCTGCTTTTGGTGCGTCGAGGCCGTCATGAAGCCCTTGGAGGGCGTCACGCGTGTCGTCTCGGGCTACGCCAACGGTCACGTCGCCAACCCGACCTATCGCGAGGTCTGCACCGGCCGGACGGGCCACAACGAGGTCGTCGAGGTCACCTTCGATCCTGGCGTGATCTCGCTCCACGACCTGTTGGTCGTGTTCTTCACGACCCACGACCCGACGACGCTCAACCGCCAGGGCGGCGACCGCGGCACGCAGTACCGGTCCGGCGTCTACTACACGTCCGACGAACAGCGGGAGTCGGCCGAGTCGGTGAAGTCCGACCTCGAGGCCGAGAGCATCTTTTCGGATCCCATCGTGACGGAGATCGTGCCACTCGAGACGTTCTACCCGGCCGAGGACTACCACCAGGACTACTACGCCCGCAACCCGGCCCAGCCGTACTGCCAGGCCGTGATCGCACCGAAGGTGTCGAAGCTGCGTGCGATGTACCTCGACAAGCTGGCCGCGTAGGGTTCGCCCTCGAGGTCGCGCGTCCTCGAGGACGACGCGGCGGGCTGGTTGGTGCTGAGCGAGGTCGGCCCCCGGCGAACAGGGCGTGAAAGGGTCCCATAGGTGCCGTCTCCGATTGCACGGTGGCGTCGGCGGGCTCTACTTTCGGCGTTCCCGTTCGCGGGACCCCGCCTCGGTAGCTCAGGGGTTAGAGCACCTGACTGTTAATCAGGGTGTCGGAGGTTCAAATCCTCCCCGGGGCGCCTCCGCATTTAGAAAGCGACCTCGAGGTCGCTTTCGTCATTTCTAGTCGGTCTCGAGGACGGGGATCGGAGAGGCGCATGGCGTGGCCCCGTCGGACCTTCGTGTAGGAGTACACATAGAAGTATGTGTGCTTCACCTGCTCGTCGTGATCCGACCTCTTTGCCTGTTCGCGGCCGTGGCTTTTGCTGCCGCCGCCCAGCCTCCCGACACGCTCGCCCTCCCGCTGGATCTCCCGACCCTCCCGGAGTTGCGACCGCCGACCTTCGAGGAGCCTCCGCCCCACGACGGGCCGTTGATGGAGGTCTCGGTCAGCCGTGAGAGTTACGCGATCGCTCCGATCCCGACCGACGCCGACGCCGGATTCTGGGTCACCATCGTCCATCGGCCCGGCACCCAGTTTTTCCCGTGTCCCTCGGAGACTCAAAAGCTGAGTGGCGGTGTGTGGGTTCTGGCCGACTCGCTGGGGTGCGGGATCGATCCCGCATTCCTCCCGCTCCCCGAGTCTGAGGGCGTCGCGGTGTCGCACCTGCGGCTCGTTCCGTACTTTCTTCGCCGTGTCGTCTCGGCCAACGGGTCGGGGGCGTACCGGGTCGTGTTCGAGGTCGACGGCGCCGACCGGCGCCCGCTTCCGCTCGAGATGAGATCCTCGCCGCCGTTCCGGTTGTACGACTTCGCCGGGCGCCACCCTCAGGTCGTCCTCGAGTACGAAACCCTGGACGGGTGGCGGGCGCTTTCCGCCGGTCTTCGTGGCCCAGAATCTCGTCGCGAGGGGCCGTATTTCTGGGGGTACTCGTACGGGTATGCGTCGGCCGAGGACGCCATAAACCGCGCGCTCACAGAGTGTCGGAGCGAAGCACCAACGCACGGGGGGTCTGAGTGCTGGGTCGAGCGTCTGGACTCACCCTCGAGGGCGGACGCGCCTGAGTAATCCGGTCGCCAGGCGCGCCCTCGAGGGCGGCTACTCGTTGCTCGGCGTCCAGACGTTGTTGGTCCGGTCCACGTCGAGGACGAACGTGTCCGGGTCGATCTCGACGCGGACCACCTCGCCGGGCGTGAACCCGAGGTACGCCCGAGTCTCGCCGTCGAGCCACGTCTGCACAGGGACTGTCCGGTCCTCCGTGCGGCCGTCGGCGTAGGTCACGCGGACGGGGGCCGGCATGGGTGCCATCCCACGGTCCTCGATGGCCACGGCGACGGCCCCGTCCTCCGTGCGCTCGACCTCGAGGACGGCGTGGTCGACGGTCCACGTATCGAAGAACGTCGGCGTCCAGAACCAATCGAGGTCGTCCCCAAGCTCGTCCTCGAAGGTGCTGAACAGGTCGTAGGGGTACGGGTGTTTGTTCATCCACCGCTGCCCGTACTCGTTGAAGGCGCCGAAGAAGGCGTTCTGGCCGTAGATGCCTCTCAGGGCATTGAGCGCGACGGCTGGCGTCGAGTACGACGCGACGCCGCGTGCGCTGCCGCCGACGGCGTCGACCTGTCGCGTGCCGCCGCCGATCGGATAGCGGTCGTTGTGGCGCATCGGGGCGACCGCGTAGCCGGTCCCGGCAAGGAAGTAGTGCGACTGTCGACCGCGGTCCCACGCCTCGATTTTCTCCCGGTTCGGTGCCGAGCCGTCCCAGAAGGCGTCGATGCCCTCGTTCGTGTTGAACGACGTCAGCCCCTCGTCCATCCAGGTAAACGACTTCTCGTCGGTCCCGACCATCATCGGGTACCACATGTGGGCGATCTCGTGGTAGGTGACCGAGAAAAGCCGCGCGTCGGTCCGGTCGCCGCCGATCAGCGTCATCATCGGGTACTCCATGCCGCCTCCGATGATGCCCTCGACGGCCGTCATGTGGGGCCACGGGTAGGGCCACAGCATCTCCGATAGATGCTCGATCGAGAACCGGGAGAACTCGGCCGAGCGCTCCCACGGCGCGTCGTACGGGCTCTCGCCGGCCGGGCGGTAGAACGCGTTGATCAAGACCGCCTCGTCGGTCCCGTCGCCGTCCTGGTCTACGTCGGCGTGGGTCGCATCCCAAACGTAGGCGGCCGAGGCCGAGACCGCGACGTCGCGGACCTCGTCGGACTCGAACGTCCAGACGCGGCGGCCGTCGTCGGTCGGCGTCATCGAGGTCGCGTGCTCTCCGGCGCCGACCACCGAGACGACGTCGTCACTCGTCATGGCTTGCGCGAGCCGCTGGTTGGTCCGCGCCGTGAACACGTCGTCGGCGTTGGTGTGCTCGCCGGTCGCGTAGACCAGCATGTCGGCCGGCGCGTCGAGCAAGACGACGAAGTCGCCGAACTCGAGGTAGTGCTCGCCCATGCCGAGGTACGGATCGACGTGCCACCCCCAGACGTCGTCGTAGACCGCCACAGTCGGGTACCAGTAGCCGAGGTAGAACACCTCGCCGTCGGTCCCCTGGCGGTACGAGCCCGTGTGCGGCGGTACCATGAACGACCACTCGACCTCGAGGTCGATGCTCTCACCCGACCTCAGCGCGTCCTCGAGGGCGAGCGTCAGGATGGTGCCCTGGACGGTGTACTGGCCGGGCTCGACGGAGCCCTGGTAGCTGCCCGCCGTGTCCTCGACGGTCACGTCCTCGAGGTCGGAGCCCCCTGCGGCGAGGCGTCCGAGGTCGATCCCACCGGTGACGGCGACGGGCCGGTTGCGCGGTACGCCCTCCGCGTGGACGTTTTGGCGCAGCTTGAGGACGAGGTGTTCGAGGTCGTCCGGCGAGTTGTTAGTGTAGGTGACCGTGCCGGTCGCGGAGAGCGTCCGGGTGTCGGCGTCCAAGCGCGCGTCGATGACGTAGTCGGCGCGGTTCTGCCAGTAGTCGGGGCCGGGCTCGCCGGTAGCCGTCCGCGTCCCGGCCTCGACGGCGCGCAGGAACTGTGGCGGCGGCATCACGGGGTACGGCTGGACGCGCTGAGCGGCGGCCTCGAGGCCGAAGAGGGCGGCGAGCAGGAGTGCGGTGTGTCGGAGCGTCATGCGAGGGTCGATGGGGGAGGGGCGAACGGCGACGACTCGGAGGTTAGCGCGGGCCGGATGTGGACGGTGCAAATGGCGTGGAGACGCGGACCTCGATGAAAGCGCCCTCGAGGTCGGGCTAGATTCCGGTTCCGTTGCCCGAGTGGCGGAATTGGTAGACGCGCACGATTCAGGGTCGTGTTCCTTTACGGGAGTGCTGGTTCGATTCCAGTCTCGGGCACCGATCGGGGGCTCTCAGGCGTGGTCCTGGGAGCCCTCGTCTTCTGACGGTGGCTCTGTATCTACCTCGACCGTACGCGTCACGCCAACTGCTCGTCGTCAACGCCGTTAACCCTCCCGCATGCGGCGCGACAGGCGTCTTCCTTCAAGAGGTCTGCCAGTTCCTCGCGTCCGACGGATGGAGCATCGAGGTCGTGACCGGCCCTGCTGAGCCGCCGACGCGCGTGTCTCAGCTACGCGAAGCGACAGTCTTCCATACCGGCGGTGACGTTTTGGTGGACCGTGCCGAGGCGACGCGTTGCGCCCGACACGCTGCGGGCTCGGTGGCCTGGCTCATGGCCCTAGCCAGGCAACGAGCGAGGCAGATGCCCGCCGACCTAATCCTCACCCTGGCCGATCCGCCGCTCGGCTTCTTGGCGGGGCCGACCCTCGGACGCATCGCATTAGCGCCCGTCGTCCAGCGGTACCACGATGTCTGTGCCGATATCGCCGTCGCGCTGGGCGCCCTCGAGGACGGCCCCATGGTCTCGATGCCGCGCCGACCGAGCACTCGCTCGCCACGACGCCGTCGTCGCCATCGGCCGGAGATGGCAGGGCGCCTCGGCCAAGTCGTGTCCTCGGGCCGCCTCGAGGTCGTTTCGAACTGGTCGCTCGAGGACGTCGCTCAGACCCCAGGGGGCGTCCCGGCTTCGGGCCGAGCACGACCTCGAGAGTCGGTTCGTCGTGACCCACGCGGATGCCGTCGGGCTCGCACACCCGTTCGGCGCCGTTCTCGATGGCGCTCACAAGATGATCAGTCACGACCCGGTGGCTGTTTTCCGATCTTTTGGCAACGGGATGAGGTGGGCTGCCCTCGAGGACGGGGTCTGCCGCCGAGCGCTATCGAACGTGCGGCTCTTGCCGTTCCGACCGCGCCAGGACTTGTCGGCGATGCTGAGCGCCGCGGATGTCGATCTGGTGTCGACGGCGCCCGCCGTGGAGGGGATGCTCGTTCCGAGCAATACCTACGCGATGGTCGCCGGCCGGCTGGTCGTCGTCCTCGGCCCGTCCTCGAGCAGGACGCTGGACGAGTCCTCCGGACGTTGGCGATTCGTTGTCGGAGGTTCTTCGTCGCTAGGCCGCTCACCTTCTCGAGGCCGAGGTCCCAGTGCGAGGGGGGGCGTCGCCGTCGAGGACGTCCGGTCTCGCTCTCTGCGCGGTCCCGGAGACCTATTAACTCCTCTTGCCGACAACCCGATATCGGAGGTCGGATAGCTCACTATCCTAGCGCTCTCCGCTTCCCATCGCGTGCACCTAACTCACACCGACGATCCGATCTACGTGGCCGGCCATAGAGGTCTGGTCGGGTCGGCCGTCGTCCGCGCCCTCGAGGCCGCTGGATACACGAACCTGATCGCTCGGACGAGCTCCGAGGTCGACCTCCGCGATGGCGACGCCGTCGACGACCTGTTCCGCGAGACGCAGCCGACGGCGGTCGTCCTAGCGGCGGCGAAGGTGGGCGGGATCCTCGCCAACCGCGACTACCCGGCCGACTTTATCGCCGACAACCTGGCGATCGCCACGAACGTGATCCAGTCGGCGCACGACCACGGCGTGGGGACGAAGGGGCGGCTCGTCAACCTCGGCTCGTCGTGCATCTATCCGAAGATGGCGCCGCAGCCTATGAGAGAGGAACACCTGCTCACAGGCCCGCTCGAACCGACCAACCGGCCCTACGCGATCGCGAAGATCGCGGCGCTCGAGATGGCCGAGTCGTTCCACCGTCAGCACGGAGACGACTTCGTGAGCCTGATGCCGACCAACCTGTACGGACCCGGCGACAACTTCGACCTCGAGACGAGCCACGTGCTGCCAGCCCTGATCCGCAAGTTCCACGAGGCGAAGCAAGAGGGCGCGGGGGCCTCTGTCCCGCTCTGGGGAAGCGGCTCACCAAAGCGCGAGTTCCTGCACGCCGACGACCTCGCGAGTGCCGTCCTCTTCGCCCTCGAGGTCGAGGAGTCCACGTTCAGGCAAGCGGCTCCTGACGGGCTGATCAACGTTGGGGTGGGGGAAGACCTGTCCATCCTCGACCTCGCCGAACTCGTGCGCGACGTCGTCGGCTCTGAGAACCCCATCTTGTGGGATCCTTCCAAGCCGGACGGGACGCCTCGCAAGCTGATGGACGTCTCGCGCCTCAACACAATCGGGTGGTCGGCCCAGACCCCGCTTCGCGAGGGCATCGAATCGACGTACCGCTGGTTTCTCGACACTACTGTATCCGCACCGTGACTGACTCTCAGACCCCTCCCAACGGCTCGCCGAAGACGCGCCGCAAGCGCGCGTTCATCACGGGCGTCACGGGCCAGGACGGCTCGTACCTCGCCGAGCTCCTGCTCGACAAGGGATACGAGGTCCACGGCCTCAAGCGCCGCGCGAGCTCGTTCAACACCAAGCGCGTCGATCACCTTTACCAAGACCCCCACGAGGACGACGTCCGGTTTCGGATGCACTACGGGGACCTGACGGACTCGACCAACCTGATCCGGCTCGTCCAGGAGGTCCAACCGGACGAGATCTACAACCTGGCGGCCATGAGCCACGTGGCCGTCTCGTTCGACACGCCCGAGTACACGGCCAACGCCGACGGGATCGGGACGCTGCGAATCTTGGAGGCGCTACGGATCCTCGGCTTGGAGGACTGCCGGTTCTACCAGGCGTCCACGTCCGAGTTATACGGGAAAGTCGTCGAGACGCCGCAGTCGGAGACGACGCCGTTCTACCCGCGCTCGCCGTACGGCGTGGCCAAGCTCTACGCGTACTGGATCGCGGTCAACTACCGCGAGGCCTACGGGATGCACGCCTCGAACGGGATCCTGTTCAACCACGAGAGCCCCCGCCGCGGCGAGACGTTCGTGACGCGGAAGATCACGCGCGCCGCCGCTCGGATCTCGCTCGGGCTCCAGGACCGGGTGTACCTCGGCAACCTCGACGCCAAGCGCGACTGGGGCCACGCGAGGGACTACGTCGAGGGGATGTGGCGGATCGTCCAGCACGAGACGCCGGACGACTGGGTGCTCGCGACCGGCAAGACGACGACCGTCCGCGACTTCTGCCGGATGGCGTTCAAAGCCGCCGGCCTCGAGGTCGCGTTCGAGGGCGAGGGCGAGCAGGAAGTCGCGCGCCGGACGGACAGCGGCGAGGTCGTCCTCGAAGTCGACCCGGCGTACTACCGGCCGACGGAGGTCGAGCTGCTCCTGGGCGACCCGTCGAAGGCCGAGCGCGAGCTGGGATGGACGCCGACGGTGAGCGTCGAGGAGCTCGCAGACGAGATGGTCCGCTCTGACCTCGAGGTGGTCCGCGCGGAGCCCGTCACCGCGTAGTCCTCCGAGTACCCAGGACGCGGACTCTTTTCAACGGGACTTGTCGGGGTCGACCGCGGCCGTCGAGTACCCTTGCACATCCGCGCTGGGCTACGGCACGTCCACGCCTCCTCGAGGCCGGCCGACGGCGTCGACCGGTGATCACACGTCGCGGGGCCTCGTGGTCCTACCTGACCTATCAAACGCTGCTCATGAGCGACCGACCCGTCCTGGTTACCGGCGGCGCGGGGTTTATCGGGTCCGCCGTCGTCCGCCACCTCGTCGCCCGGGGGACGCCGGTCGTCAACGTGGACTCGCTTACCTACGCGGGGCATCGAGCCTCTGTCGCCTCCGTCGAGGACGATCCGAGATACACGTTCGAGCACGTCGACGTCCGCGACGCCGAAGAGGTCAGGCGTTTGTTCGGACAATACCGCCCCGCGGCCGTAGTCCACCTCGCGGCCGAGAGCCACGTGGACCGCTCGATCGACGGGCCCGGAGCGTTCGTCGGGACCAACGTGATCGGGACCTATACGCTGCTCGAGGCCGCTCGTGCGTACTGGACTACCCTCGAGGCCGCCGACCGCCAGGCCTTCCGGTTTGTCCACGTCTCGACCGACGAGGTCTACGGCGCGCTCGGAGACTCGGGACGGTTCACCGAGACGACGGCGTACGATCCACGATCTCCGTATTCGGCCTCGAAGGCCTCGGCTGACCACTTCGTCCGCGCGTGGCACCACACGTACGGGCTCCCGACACTGGTCACGAACTGCTCGAACAACTACGGTCCGTACCAGTACCCGGAGAAGCTCATCCCCGTGGTCATCACGAAAGCTCTAGCTGGCGAACCTATCCCGGTCTATGGCACGGGCGACAACGTGCGAGATTGGCTCTACGTTGAGGACCATGTCCGCGCGCTCTGCGCCGTCCTCGAGGGTGGGCGCCCCGGCGAGACTTACGCTGTCGGGGGGAGCTGCGAGCGGAGCAACCTCGAGGTCGTCCGTTCCATCTGCGCCGTCCTCGATGAGCGCCGTCCGGCCGGCGCCCCTCACAGTCAGCTCATAACGTTCGTCGGGGACCGGCCCGGCCACGACTGGCGCTACGCCATCGATGCCTCCAAGATCACCAGCGAGCTGGGGTGGCGTCCTCGCGAGTCGTTCGAGAGTGGGCTCGCGAAGACGGTCGACTGGTACCTCCAGAACGAGTCCTGGTGCGCCGCCGTCACAAAAAGGGGGGAGGCGTGAAAGGAATCGTCCTCGCCGGGGGCTCGGGTACCCGCCTCTACCCGATTACACAAGGAGTGAGCAAGCAGCTCCTCCCTGTCTATGACAAGCCGATGGTGTACTACCCGCTGAGCGTGCTCATGCTAGCGGGCATCCGCGACGTCCTCGTCATCTCGACCCCGGAGGACCTCCCGGCGTTTCGACGTCTTCTTGGCGACGGAGGGCAGTGGGGGATGTCGCTCCGGTACGCGGAGCAACCCTCGCCCGACGGCCTTGCTCAAGCGTTTGTGATCGGCCGCGAGTTCGTGGGATCGGACAGGGTCGCGTTGGTTCTGGGTGACAACATCTTCTACGGCGCCGGACTCAACGAACTGCTCGCGCGAGCCGCCGGCCGCGCGTCTGGAGCGACCGTGTTCGGCTACCAGGTTGCCGACCCCGAGCGGTACGGGGTCGTCTCGTTCGGCGACGACGGTCGCCCCGTTGACATCGAGGAAAAACCCGCTCGGCCCCAGTCGCGGGTCGCCGTGACCGGACTGTACTTCTACGACAACGGCGTCCTCGAGGTCGCGGCCGGTCTCGAGCCGTCGGAGAGGGGGGAGTACGAGATCTCGGACGTCAACCGCCACTACCTCAAGGAGGGCAGCCTCCACGTCGAGGTCATGGGACGAGGATACGCCTGGCTCGACACCGGTACCCACGAAAGCTTGCTGCAAGCGGGCGCGTTTGTCGAGACCATCGAGACGCGACAAGGCCAAAAGATCGCGTGCCCCGAAGAGATCGCCTACGAGCAAGGGTGGATCACTGCCGCCGACCTCGAGGCGCTCTCAGCCCGCTACCACGCCAACGACTACGGTCGCTACCTCGCGTCGCTCCTCCCGGGCGCTCGCTCCCATTAGCAAACCTTATGGTCCCCCCGCCATCCGCCGCCCAGGCGATTCTTGATCAGGTCAGCGACCGGTCGGTCCGGTTCGCCATCGTCGGGATGGGGTACGTGGGCCTGCCGCTCGCTGTCGTGTTCGCCGAAGCCGGTCTCGACGTCGTCGGGATCGACATCAGCGAGGACCGGATGGAGGCGTTGAACCGCGGCGAGAGCTACGTCGAGGACATCCCGAGTGAACGGCTCGCGGCCGTCGTCGAGAGTGGCCGGCTGCGTGGGACGACGGAGTTTCAGGCGCTAGCCGACGTGGACGCGATCTCGATATGCGTCCCGACTCCGCTTGGCAAAACCCGAGACCCCGACACCTCCTACATATCAGCGGCGACGGAGCAGGTGGCGCGGTACGTCCGCGCCGGGCAAGTGGTGGTGCTCGAGAGCACGACGTACCCCGGCACGACGCGCGAGGTCATCCAACCGGAGCTCGAGAGCACCGGCTTGACCGTCGGGAACGACGTGTTCCTCGCCTTCAGCCCCGAGCGCGTGGACCCCGGCCGCGACGACTGGACGACCAAGAACACCCCCAAGGTCTTGGGCGGCGTTACGCCGACGTGCACGGACGTAGCGACGGCGGTCTACGGACTCGCGATCGAGAGCTTGGTGCCCGTCTCGAGCCCCGAGGCGGCCGAGATGGTCAAGCTCCTCGAGAACACGTTCCGCTCCGTCAACATCGGGCTCGTCAACGAGGTGCTCCTGATGTGCGACAAGCTCGGCCTGGACGCGTGGGAGGTCGTCGAGGCGGCCGCGACGAAGCCGTTTGGGTTCATGAAGTTCACCCCCGGGCCCGGCCTCGGCGGACATTGCATACCGATCGACCCGCTCTACCTCTCGTGGCGGATGAAGGCGCTGAACTACACCGCTCGGTTTATCGACCTCGCGAGCGAGGTCAACACGTCCATGCCGACGTGGTGGGTGCAGAAGGTCCAGGACGCGCTCAACGAGGGCGGAAAGGCCGTCAACGGCTCGACCGTCCTGGTCCTCGGCGTCGCGTACAAGCGAGACATCCAAGACATTCGGGAGAGCCCGGCACTCGACATCATCAGCTTGTTGCAGGAGAAAGGAGCCGACGTCCTCTACCACGACCCCTACGTCCCAGCGTTCAGCCACCACGGGGTTGCGATGACGTCGGTCGCCGACCTCGAGGACGGCCTTCGCCGGGCCGACTGCGTCGTGATCGTGACCGACCACTCGTCGTACGACTGGTCTCGGGTTCAGAGTGTGGCGACGCGGATCGTCGACACGCGCAACGCCGTGCAGCGAGGGTAGGAGCGACCTCGTCCTCGAGGAGGTCCCCGGGGCCGGCGGTGCTAGCTGCTCCGGCCGTTCTCTTCCAAGAACACGGGGACGGGCTCGACAGGGGCCGGCTCCATCAACAGGTCGAACAGGTGGGAGATGGATTCCCGCATCTGACCTCGGGGGACGATCTTGTCCACGAACCCACGCTCGACCAGAAACTCGGCCGTTTGGAACCCCTTGGGCAGGTCGCGGCCGATGGTCTCGCGGATCACCCTCGGCCCGGCGAAGCCGATGAGGGCGTTGGGCTCGGCGATGTTGAGGTCGCCCAGCATCGCGAAGGACGCGGTGACGCCGCCGGTCGTCGGGTGCGTCAGGATCGAGACGAAGGGGAGCCCTCTTTCGGCGAGAACCGCGAGGTTGGCACTTGTCTTCGCCATCTGCATGAGGGAGAGTGCGCCCTCCATCATCCTGGCACCGCCCGACTGGCTAACGACGATGCACGCCCGGTCCTCGTCGGTGGCACGCCGTACGGCTCGGGCGATGGTCTCGCCGACGACCGAGCCCATCGATCCGCCAATGAAGGTGAAGTCCATGGCCGCGACCGAAGCCGGGTGGCCACCGATCGTTCCGGTGCCGCTTACGGCGGCGTCGTTGAGGTCCGTCTTCTTCTCGGCGGCGACGATCCGGTCTGGGTAGGCCTTGCGGTCGACGAAGTCGAGTGGGTCGACGGAGTGGAGGTGTGCGTCGTGACGCGCAAACCGGCCCTGGTCGAACAGGAGCTGGAGGTAGCCCAGCCCCGACATCGGGTAGTGGTGGCCGCACTCGGGGCACACCAGCAGGTTCTCCTCGAGGTCGCGCTGGCTCGTGATGGTCCCGCACTCGGGACAGTTAAGCCAGTACCCCTCGGGCGTGTCGTTCCGGTCGCTCCGGTCCGTCTTGATGTTGGCCGACTGCCGCTTGAACCAGGCCATAGAGAGGTGCGGCCGTGCCGCCAGAGTCAGGGGGCGAAGATACCGCGGGGCCGAGAGACCGCGACGGCCTTGAGGTAGACGGGCTCCGCCGTCGCCGGATCCTGCGGACCTCCGTCCTCGAGGGCGCTCCGGCCGAGGCGGGCCACGGATTCGCCTGAGGCCACGAGAGACAGCCGCGCGAGCTCAGGGCGGACGTGACCGAGTCGCCCCGCGCCAGGTCCCCCGATCGCATCGAGGTCGCTGGGGAGCCACTCCTCGACGGCGTCGACCTCGAGGGCGGCGGCGGGTTTGACCTCGAGGCCGTCCTGGTAGACCGCCGCGTACACCTCGCCTCGCCTCGAGGGCAAGACAACGGCGACCAGTCCGTGGCAGCCGTGCGCGAGCGCGGCGAGGGTCGGGACCGCGACGAACGAGCAGCCCGTGGACACGGCCAGCCCTTTCGCCGTGCTCATCCCGATCCGGAGACCGGTGTAGGAGCCCGGTCCAGACGACACCGCGACGGCCTCGAGGTCGGACGGCCGCTTGCGCGCGTGGGCGAACTGCTCTCGGATTAACATCGCCAGCCTCGTGCCGTGGGAGCGCGAGACGAAGAGGGAGGAGCGCGCGAGCAGACGGTCGTCATCGAGGACAGCGACGGCGCAGACGTCGGTGGCGGTGTCGATCCCGAGGGTGAGCATGGGGCGACAACGCGACGGACAGCGACGAGGTCCGTCCTCGAGGTCGATGACCCACGTGTGTCACCTGCGGGCACGATCCTGCACCGGCACGAGTCAGACGCCCGGCTCGTTACCTTCCGGCACCGCCTCAGACTGCCATGCTCGGATTTAGAAACGGAAAGATGGCCCGTCCTCGAGGGTTCGACTACAACCCTCGGTTCTTCGATCCCGATCAGGACGCACGTCGGAAACGCCAGCTCCAGTTCGTCAAACCGAGCGAGCGCCGGACGCGGACCACGAAACAGCCCGCGTTCATCGCCGTCGGGCTGACGCTCGTTGCGGTGTTCTACCTCTACTCGAACATCGAGGCCATCTCCGAACGCGTCGCCGCGTTCAGCGGGTGGTTCTTCGGATAGGCTATGACCGACGGCGCTGACGGCCTGATCCTGCCACTTCCCGACACGCTCGCGAGCAAGATCGCGGCGGGCGAGGTCGTGCAGCGGCCGGCGAACGCGCTCAAGGAACTGATCGAGAACGCCCTCGATGCCGGCGCGTCCCGCGTCGACGTCACGCTCAAGCGAGCCGGGTCCGAGCTGATCCAGGTCGCCGACGACGGGTGCGGCATGGGGCCAACCGACGCGGCGGCCAGCTTCGGGCGCCACGCGACGAGCAAGCTCCGCGACTTCGACGACCTCGAGCGGCTGAGAACCTTGGGATTCCGCGGTGAAGCCCTGGCCTCGATCGCGTCCGTCGCCCAGGTCGAGTTGAAAACGCGCCGCCGGCAGGACGACGCTGGGACGTGCGTCCGCGTCGAGGGCGGCGAGTTGGTGGCGGCCGAGCCGTGCGGCGCGCCCGAGGGGACAACGATCTCGGTCCGCAACCTGTTCTACAACGTGCCGGCGCGACGGGCCTTCCTCAAGAGCCCCGCGACCGAGTTCAAGCACTTGGTCGAGGCCTTCCAGGCCCTAGCGCTGTCGCACCCGACCGTCGCGTTCTCGCTGGTCCACGACGACACGGAGGTCTGGCGCCTGGCGGCCGCCGAGTCGGACGCTCTGGCGGAGCGACTCGGAGCGCTCACGGGTGGTGGCTTGGAGGGCACTCTGGTCCCCGTTGAGGAGGCGATGAGCTACCTCTCGGTTCGAGGTGTGATCGCCCAGCCCTCGAGGGCGAGGAAGAGCCGGGGCGAGCAATACGTCTTCGTCAACGGCCGCTACGTCAAGAGCCGCCAGGTCGAGCACGCGATCGCCGGCGCGTTCGGGGCGCTCTTGCCCGACCGCCACCATCCGCTGTTCGCCGTCTTCCTCGACGTCGACCCGCGCCACGTCGACGTCAACGTCCACCCGACCAAGACGGAGGTGAAGTTCGATGACGACCGCGGCGTCTACGCTGTCGTCAAGGCCGTCGTCAAGCGCGCGCTGGCCGAGAACGGGCTGGGCCTGTCCTTCGAGGTCGGCGCCCCGCGCGTGCCGTCGGCCGGACCCGTCCTCGAG
>NZ_JBARYR010000218.1:0-2485 GCF_049648075.1 Rubrivirga sp.
ACATGTGGCCGGTCTTGATCACCCTGATCATCGGACTCGCCATCGCCTTCGAGCGCATCCTGTCGCTCAACCGGGCCGACATCAACGCGCCCAAGTTCATGGCCCGCGTCAAGGAGGCGCTCGACAACGGCGGTGTCTCCGCTGCCGAGGACGTCTGCGCCAACACGCGCGGCCCCGTGGCTTCTGTCGTCCAGGCCGGTCTCACTCGCTTCGACGAAGGCATGGCCGCCGTCGAGAAGGCCGTCGTTTCCTACGGCTCCATCGAGATGAGCTTCCTCGAGCGCGGTCTCGTCTGGCTCTCGCTCGGCATCTCGCTCGCGCCGATGTTCGGCTTCCTCGGAACGGTCGTCGGCATGGTCGAGGCGTTCGACGCCATCGAGGCCGCCGGCGACATATCGCCGTCGCTCGTCGCCGGTGGTATCAAGGTGGCCTTGCTGACGACCGTCTTCGGTCTGATCTCGGCCATCATCCTGCAGGTGTTCTACAACTACTGCGTCTCCAAGATCGACCGGATCACGGCCGACATGGAGGAGGCGTCGGTCGAGCTCATCGACTCGCTCGCCATGATGTCCGTCGGGCGCCCGGCGCTCTCGGGCCGCTCCGCCCGGACGACGCTCCCGCCCTCGAGCCCGCAGATCGGCACCGGCGACGATCCCGTCACTGACATCCCGTAGCGACCTCGCCCGGTCGGCCCTGTGTCGACCGGGCTACCCGGTGCGCCGTCCTCGAGGACGGTCCAACAATTTCCCCCTCTTTGATGGTTACCGCATTCATCTGGCTCTGCCTCGTCTTGATCGGAGTCTCGCTCCTGATGATGGTCGGGTTCGGGCTCAAGAACGCTGGCAACGCCCTCTCGGGCAGCAAGCTGGGACTGGCTGCGTTCGCGCTCCCACTCCTCATTTTCGTGATCGCGTACTTGGTCGACGGCACTGCCACGGGCGCAGCCGTCGCCACGGCGATGTTCACCGCGCTCTCGGGCTTCCTGGCCCTCCTCATTTCTGGCGCCAAGAGCCTGTTCAGCTAGCCTGACCACGGCTCAGCACGAACCGTCTCCGTCCCGGACCCTCCACGACCATGCCGCTCCTCAAGCCACGCAAGAAGCGCGACGCCGAGATCCCCTCGGCCTCGATGGCTGACATCGCGTTCCTGCTCCTGATCTTCTTCCTCGTCACCACGACGATCGACGCGGACAAGGGCATTTACATGCAGCTTCCGCCGAAGCTGGACGAGAACGTCGAGCCGCCGGACATCAACCAGCGGAACCTGCTCAACGTGCTCGTCGCCGAGGACGGCCGCGTGCTCATCGACAACGAGATCACGAACATCGGAGCGATCCGGGGCCTCGTGAAACGCCACATCACCAACAACGGTCGCGAGGCGAACCTGTCGATCAGCCCGGACAAGGCCGTCGTGTCGTTCAAGACGCGCCGCGGCTTGCCGTACGAGACGTACATCGAGGTCCTGGACGAGCTCAAGTCCGCCTACAACGAGGTCCGCAACGAGGCCGCGCGGTCCCAGTTCGGGACCGACTACGGGACCTATAAGGCTCGGCTCGGCGAGGACGACGAGGACGCGATCGCTGACCAGTACCCGTTGAAGCTGTCGCTGGCTGAGCCCGACCAGGAGTAACCCGGCCTCCCTCCAAACCAGAACCCTATGTCCGCCTCATTTAAAAAGAAGAGCGCCGGCACGAAGCAGGAGATCCCGACGGCATCGATGCCGGACATCATCTTCATGCTGCTGATCTTCTTTATGGTGACCACTGTGCTTCGGGAGACCGAGCTCTTGGTCAACGTGTCGATTCCACAGGCTGAGGCCGTGGAAAAGATCGACCAGAAGCGGCTGATCCAGTACCTCTACCTCGGTCCTGAAAAGCTCGAGAGCGGGGTCGGCGAGCCAGCCGTCCAGATCGACGACGCCATCGTGCGTGATCTCCCCGACGTCCGTCAGGTGATGTACCGCCGTCTCCGTGAGGAGCCCCGGACCATCGTCTCGATGCGCGTCGACCGTGAGGTCGAGACTGGAATGCTCTACGACGTCCAGCAGGAGTTGCGCGAGGCCGAGGCCCTGCGTGTCAATTACTCGACGGCCCGCGAGGCCCAGTAGCGGCCCGCCGCTGTTCGGCACAAGACGACCGGGGCGCTTCGAGAGGGGCGCCCCGGTTTTTATGTGTTCACCTCTGTGTTCAACCTCGACGGCCTCGAGGCCGAGCTCAGTCCGCTAAACGGGGGATACATCGAGGTCGAAATTTCGGCCCGACCCATCAAGGTCGGGTTCGTCCTCGAGGTCGGGTTCGCCCTCGAGGACGCCGTTTCGTTCGGACTCCACGGCTAGCGGCTGCCCTCGCCGTCTAGCTTTGAGCACTCTCCTCCACTACTGAGGACCTACCACGCGACTCTCAGTCCGGGCGACGGCATCGGCCCCGAAGTGGTCGCGGCCGCCGTCCGCGTCGTCGAGGCGACCGGGGTCTCGTTCAACTGGGACG
>NZ_JBARYR010000219.1:0-1775 GCF_049648075.1 Rubrivirga sp.
CCTACGGGTTGCGCCTGTCGCTCCCGGCTCCCGCGCCGGGCTTCCAGGGACGCGACGCGGTCGCTTTCTGGCTGACCGTGTTCTGGCACCTGCTCCCCCGCGCGCCGGTGCCGTCGCTGTTCTGGACCGGCGGCCCGCCCGCCGCGCTTTACGCGTTTTTCGGCGACGTGTCCCCTCCCGCATTCCGCGCGCTCCTGACCGGGATGCCGAACACGGACCGGATCTCCGCGCTCGACGCCGGCCCCGCGTCGGCCCGCCTCCGAGCCCTCGACCGGCTCCCTCACCGCGTCCGCTCCGTCCTCGACGATACCGCCGCGTCCATCGCGGACACCCTCGACTGCCTCTCCACGCTCCGCTAGCCATGGCCGACGATACCGCCCCCGACATCGAGGACGCTCCGTCCGAGTACACGACGCCCCGCCTCGAGGCCGTCCGCGCGCCCATCTCTGGCGATGCCCCGGCGGGCATCGACATGAAATACGAGGACGAGTTCCAGGAGCTCAAGGACCAGGTCGACGCCCTCGGTGCCGCAGGCGACGTCGACTTCGACGTCATCGTGGACCTGGCGACGACGATCCTGAGCGACAAGTCAAAGGACCTGACGGTCACGAGCTACCTCATCCTGGGGCTCATGCGGACGCAGGGCTACGCCGGCGTCGCTGAGGGACTGGCGTCCGTCCGCGCCGTCGCACAGGGGTTTTGGGAGGAGGCGTTCCCGCCGGTCCGACGGATGCGCGGGCGGCAGTCCGCGCTGCAGTTCGTCGCCGAGCGGGCGAGCGACTGGGTCAAGGAGACGAAGTCCGCCCTCGAGGACCGGGACGCCATCGAGGTCGCCCTCGAGGAGACGGCGGCGTTGCAGGCGTTCGTGACCGAGGCGATGGGCGAGAACGCCCCGGCGTTCAGCGGGCTCAAGCGCGAGTTGACCGAGCGCCTACGGCTGACACCCAAGCCAGCCGAGCCAGAGCCGGAACCGGAGCCAGAACCCGAGCCGGAGGCCCAACCGGCGTCCGATGCAACGGCGGAGGCAGCGCCCTCGAGGCCGGCGCCCGCTGCGGCGAAACCGAGCGGTGGCGGTGGGGACGCGAGCTACGAGACCGTCTCGGAGGCACTGGGTGTCGTCTTCCAGATCGCTGGGTTCCTGCGCAAGGAGGACCCCAACAGCGCGACGGCCGTCTCGCTCACGCGGGCCGCACGGTGGGACGCCATCCCCCTAGCCCCACCATCCGGCGCCATCCCAGATCCACCACCAGACGTTCAGCAGATCTACAACGGGATGGTCTCGGGCGGCAACTACGCGGTCCTGATCAAGGAGGGCGAGGCGGCGTTCGCCCGCCCGCCGTTCCACTTCTGGCTCGACCTCCAACGACTCCTCGCGACCTCATACAAGGCCCTCGGTCCGCCGGGAGCCGCCGCGCTCGCCGCCGTCGAATCGACGACCGCCGCGCTCGTCCGTCGCCTGCCCGCGCTACCCACACTCTCCTTCCTGGGCGGCACGCCCTTTGCCGACCCGCTCACCATCGCTTGGCTCGACGAGATCGCGTCCACTGACGAGGGCGGAGGCAGTGGAGGCAGCGGCTTGAGCCCGGCGACGGAGGAGGCCGTCAAGGACGCCCGCGAGCAGGCCTCCGGCGGCGACGTGCCCGGGGCGATCGCAGCGTTGATGGCCGAGGCCGGCGCGCCCCGAGACCGCTTCGAGCGAACCGTCACCGCCGCCGAACTGTGCCTTGGATCGGGTCGTCCCGACGTCGCGCTCGGTTTGTTGGACGGCGCAGACG
>NZ_JBARYR010000220.1:0-4217 GCF_049648075.1 Rubrivirga sp.
GACCTCCACCTGCTGGCCCGGAGCCCGGCGACCAACTTCGGCGACACCGGCGACGTGCCCCAAGACATCTTCGACCTCGATGACGACGGCGTGACCGGCGAGATCCTGCCGTTCGACCTCGACGGCGAGGACCGCGTCCAAGATGGTCGCGTCGACCTGGGCGCCTACGAAGGCGTCGAGACACCGGTCTCGTCCGAGTCCGGCCTCGGGGCCACCGCGCTCGCGCTCTCGCCGGCAGCGCCGAACCCGATGCGGGACCAGGCCTCATTGGGGCTCGCCCTCGAAGCCGCCGGCCCCGTCGAGGTCGCGGTGTTCGACCTCCTCGGCCGCGCGGTCGCCCAGGTCCACAGCGGGCCGCTCGCGGCGGGCCAACATGTCCTCGAGGTCGACGCGTCGGCGCTGCCGTCCGGGATCTACGTGGTGCGGGCGTCCTCGAGGTCGGGTACTGCGACGCAGCGGGTGACCGTCGTTCGATAGATCCCTCATAGGAGTCAGAAATGCAGCGTCCCGCCGTCGGCCTCGAGGTCGGCGGCGGGACGCTGCATTTCTGACGTCCTCGAGGGCGTGGTGTCCATCGCATGGCCCTCGGCATCTCCGTCACCTCCCCGACCTCGATGCGGAAGGTCGAGTGGTGAGGTCGTGGGCGCCTTCTCACCTTCCGGCCGATGGCTCGCTACGAGCTCTCCGACGACTAGTGGGTCGCCATCGGCCCGCTGCTGCCCTCCGCCACCACCGGCCGGCCGCGTCGCGACGACCGGACGACGCTCGACGGCACCCTGCGCGCGGGATCCGGGCCGCAATCCCGGAGCGGAAGCTCGCCCTAGGCAAGACGCACCGGCGACGTGGGCGCCCGCCGGTGCTCGACAAGGAGCCCCAGTCGCTGGTGACGCACGTCGACAAGCGCGCCGACTCGTTCCTGGCGAAGGTCAGGCTGGACTGTATCCGCCAGCTACTGCGAGCCGCTTTCCCGCGCAGAGCCTAGAGGATTAGCCCTCCGCGGCGGGCGTGCTCGGCCAAGAGGGCCGGGGCGAGCGGGACGGCCCGAGCGACGTAGTGCGCGCGCAGGATCCGCTGCTGCTCGTCCCCGAGATCGGCGTGCTGGCCCGCTCGTTGGAGGCGGTCGGTGCGGGCGTGGTAGAGCGCGAGCGCGGCGGCGACGGACACGTTGTAGCTCTGCACGAACCCGTCGAGCGGGAGCAGCAGGGCCGCGTCGGCGGCCTCGAGGATGGCGTCGCTGGCCCCGGCGTGCTCGTTGCCGACGACGAGGGCGGTGGGGACCGAGAAGTCCCACTCCTGAATCGGGAGCGCGTCGTCGCGCAAGGCCGTCACTGCCACCCTCCCGCCCTGCTGGTGGACCCAGTCGACGTAGGCGGCGGGGTCGTCCCACGAGTGGACCTCGACCCATTTGTGGGCGCCCTGGCTCGCGCGGCGCTGCGCCCGTCGGTCCGCGACCGTCGGCTCCTGGTCGCCGTCCTCGACGGCCCTCGCCAGCGCCTTCGCGTCGCCCTCGAGGCCGACGACGTGGGCGGCCCCGAACCCCAGGCCCTCGGCGCTGCGGAGCACAGCGTTGACGTTGCCGGGATCGACGAGCCCCTCGAGGACGGGGACGACGCCGAACGCGCGCGTCGCGATGACCGCGTCGATGCGGTCGCGGCGGGCGTCGGTGAGGTACTCGTCCAAGACGCGCAGGATGGTCTCGGCGGGGTACGACGCGTCCTCGACCGGGACGAGGTCGCCGAGCGGGAAGAAGGGGGCGGGTCGAAGCACGGTCGGATGGTGAGACGGCGGAGGATAGAGCCGTCTCCCCGCGCGCCGCTCGGCCTGCACGGTAGCTTGGCCGACCTCTTCCGACTGACCATGCCTCGCCTTCTGTTGCTCTTGTGTGCCCTCGCCGTCGCCGCCTGCGGCGACGAGGCGGAGACCGACCCGACAGCGGTCTCTGGCGGGGCCGAGCTGACGACCGCCGACGCCGTCGCCGACGCCGTCCTCGAGCGGTACGACGCGAACGTCGGCGCCGTCGATGGCTTCGTGGTGCGGAGCGCCGGCCTGGAAGCGCGGTACGTGCCCTCGGACGACACGACCGGCCTCGACCGGTTCGGCAGCCCGGACATCCAACCCATCGAGGACGCGCCGGTCGCACCGGACAAGGCGCAGCTCTTGTTGAACCACGTCCCCAACGGCCGCCGCCTGGCCCGGGGCCTGCGTACGGCGGAGCTCGGCGGCACCGTGACGCGCGACGGCCGACGCGCCTACCTACTGCAGTCCAGCGATCCGGGGATGCTGATCGGGGAGCCGGGGCTGAGCGCCGAGCTGGGCCTGCAGACGCGCGTCTACGTCGACGCCGAGACGTTCGACGTGCTCGAGATCTACCGCGGCATCGAGTCGGACACGACGGGCGCGGTCACGGGACGGATCATCTACAGCGACTTCCGCGAGGCCGACGGGCTCCGCCTGCCCTACCGCGTCCGCGAGGTCACGACGGGTCTGAACGGGGCCATGGACAGCGATACGAGGATGGTCATGGGCGGCCAGCTTTCGCTCCAGAAGCGCCAACTCGAGGCCGCTCCGGCCAGCCCCGAGCGCGACGAGCGCCTGGCCCAAGTCAACGCGCAGCTTCGGATGCTCAACGAGGGCGTCCTGGAGAACGAGGTCGTCGTCGAGTCCGTCGAGGTGCCCGAGGCCGAGTAGCTCTCCTCCGGCTTCGCTCAGGACCTGTCTCGAAGTCGGAACACGGTCCCGCCGTCGAGGCGTCCCCTGTTCTCGTTACCGACCTCGAAGAATGGACCTCACGAACACCGTCGCCATCGTCACCGGAGCCAGCCGAGGAATCGGCCTGGCGCTGTCCCGCCAGCTCGTGGACGCGGGCGCGCATGTCGCCGGGTTCGCACGCTCGGGCGACGACCTCGCCCGCGTCGCGGAGACCTTGGGCGACCGCTTCGAGCCCGTCGTCTGCGACGTCACGGACGCCGCCGCCACCAAGGAAGCTGTCGACGGCGTCGCCGAGCGCCACGGCCGCCTCGACGTCCTGGTCAACAACGCGGGCCTGGGCCGCTTCGACGACGTCGACGCCCTCGAGGTCGACGAGTGGGACGTGCAGATCGACACCAACCTGTCCGGCGTCTTCCACTGCACGCGGGCGGCCGTGCCCTACATGAAGGCGCAGGGCGAGAGACGGGCGAAGGACGAGACGGCCGGGTTCGTGGTCAACGTCGCGAGCATCGCCGGGCTCGTCGGGAATCCGAAGCTGAGCGCGTACAACGCGACCAAGTTCGGGCTGCGCGGGTTCTCGGACTCGATCATGAAAGAGCTCCGCCCGCACGGGATCAAGGTCTCGTGCCTGTACCCGGGCTCCGTCGACACGGGCTTCGGTGCGGACGCCGGGCACAGTGCGAATCCGAACGCGATGTCGCCAGAGTCGATCGCGGCCGCGATCCTGCACGTCCTCGAGGCGCCGCACGGCACGCTGATCTCGGAGGTCGTGCTGCGGCCGATGGTGGGGAGGAAATAGATCGCGACGTCCACATCGCCCTCGAGGTCGGACCAGCCGACGCTCGACCTCGAGACCTCCCGCGCCGGCCTCGAGGGCGTATCGTGAGGCGACCCACCCCGACCGCCATGCGCCTCGCCCTCGCCTTCGTCGCCCTGTCTCTCGCCGGGTGCGGCGGAATCGCCGGCACGAGCATGTCCGTCTTGCCTCCCACGCTCGAGGAGCAGACGTCCGGCACCGACGTCTTGCTGATCGCGGCGCACGTCGTGGACGAGGCCGTCGTGTGGGCGTCCGGTGCAGGCGGGACCGTCGTCCGCACGGTCGACGGCGGCACGACGTGGGACGTGGTCACGCCCGTCTCCGACACGCTCCAACTCCGCGACGTCGTCGCGTTCGACGACCAGACCGCGCTCGCACTCAGCATCGGGAATGGCGCGTCCTCGAGGATCGTCAAGACGACCGACGGCGGCACGACGTGGCGGACGGTCTTCGTGAACGACCTCGAGGACGCGTTCTTCGACGGCCTGTCGTTCTGGGGCACGGACCGCGGCGTGGCCTACAGCGACTCCGTCGACGAGACGTTCGTCGTCATCGCGACCGACGACGGGGGCGAGACGTGGCGCCGGCTCCCCGCCTCGGCGCTGCCGCCGGCCCTTCCCGGTGAAGGAGGCTTCGCGGCGTCGGGCACGCTCGTCCACACCCAGGGCGACCGCCTGGGGTGGATCGCGAC
>NZ_JBARYR010000221.1:0-7670 GCF_049648075.1 Rubrivirga sp.
CATCGCGCCCCGCGCCGCGGGCGAGCGGTACCAGCTGGGGGTCGGTCTCGACGGGACGGCGGTCGGCCAGCGAATCGACACGCTCGGTCCTCTCCAGGCCATCGCCGTCGGCGCCTCGAGGGCGACCGCGACCACGACCGGGACGTTCGCCTTCATCGGCAAGCTGTTCACGGGGCGCGAAAGCGTGCGCGACAACGTGGGCGGCCCGCTGATGATCGCGAAGCAGTCCAAGGAAGCCGCCGACCGCGGCGCCCGCCAGTTCTGGGAGTTCGTCGCCTACCTCTCGATCGCCCTGGCCGTGTTCAACATCCTGCCGATCCCCGCCCTCGATGGCGGTCACCTGGTGTTCCTCGCCTACGAGGCCGTCGTCCGCCGTGAGCCGTCGCTCAAGGTGCGGATGGTCGTTCAGCAGGTCGGCGTCGCGCTGATCCTCGCGCTCATGGTGTTCGTGATCTTTAACGACGCCGTCCGCTGGTTCGGCTAGTCCGCCCTCGAGGACGGCTCGCCCTCGAGGGCGCGGCCCAGGGGAGACCCTGGTTAGCGAGACCTCCCGCGAGCGTTGCTGGCTCCCGGGCTACCTTCTGGCATGGCGACTCCGCTCCTCGATACGCCGGTTCAGCTCACCTCTGTCGCTCAGACGGACGCCGACCGTGCGCTCCAAGGCGCGCTCAAGGCTCGTGGTCCCATTCCGGGCCACATCGCGTGCATCATGGACGGCAACGGTCGTTGGGCTCGGCAGCGCGGCAAGACGCGCGTCAAGGGCCATCACGAAGGGGTCATCTCCGTCCGGGATATCACCGAAGCCTGCGCCCAAATTGGCGTCGAGCACCTGACGCTGTACACGTTTTCGACCGAGAACTGGCACCGTCCTGCGGCCGAGGTGACGGCCCTGATGGAACTGCTCGTTCGCACGCTGCGCAAGGAGGCCGAGCGCCTGCACAAGAATGGGATCCGTCTCCACGCGATCGGCGACCTCGAGAGGTTGCCGCCTCGAGGGCAGCGGGAGCTTCGAGAGGCCTTCGACCTGACGGCCGGCAACGACCGTATGACGCTGACGCTGGCGCTGAGCTACGGCTCTCGATGGGAGATCACCGAGGCCGTGCGCTCGCTCGTCGCCGAGGCGCAGGCCGGGCGTCTCGACGCTGCCGACGTCACCGAAGAGTTGGTCACCGAGTCCCTCTTGACGCGCGGCTTGCCGGACCCCGACCTCCTCGTGCGGACCGCCGGCGAGATGCGCCTGAGCAATTTCCTGCTGTGGCAGGTGGCCTACACCGAGCTGTTCGTCACGGACTTGATGTGGCCGGCCTTCCGTCGGGAGGAGCTGTACCGCGCCGTGCAGAGCTACCAAGACCGAGAGCGCCGGTACGGCCGCGTGGCGGACGAGAGCTGACCGACCTCGAGGTCGGCATCGCCACATTCGAAGGCCGGGAGATAGGGCAGAGGAGCGCGCACTTGCAATAAGCGGTCGGGGGCTCCGTTCGACCGCCGTGCGCCTTGGACCGTCTTGGGCTCTTTTCGCGCTCTCTCAGCCGACCCACCAGAGAGAGCCCGGTACCTTCGCTGTTTCCGTCGGTGGACCACCGCCGCGCTCGCAACCAAAGAATCGCTCTGTGCGCGTTTTCGCTCTCGCTGCCCTCGTCCTGGCTCCCCTAGCCGCCGTGGCTCAGGCCCCCGCCGCGCCCTCGCAGGCTCTGCAGCGCTACCAGATTCTATCTGTGACGGTTGAGGGCGCTTCTGACGAAGGAGGCCAAGCCCTGGTCCGGTCCATCAGCGAGCTACGCCCTGGCACCGATGTGCAGTTGCCATGGGATCCGCAGTTCGCCGAGGCTGTCCGTCGTCTCTACGCTCGGGGAGGGTACTCGGACGTCGAGATCGAGGCGACGGAGGTCGCTGGGGACGGCGTGTTCCTGACCATCAAGGTCGTCGAGGAGCCCCGGCTGGCGCTGTTCGAGATCGAGGGCCTCAAGTCGTCGGAGCGTGACGACGTACGTCCCCAAATCCCCTTGCTTCGAGGCCGAGCGGTCCGCGAGGCCGATGTCGAGCGCGGCCGAATCGCCATTCGAGAGCTCCTGCGCGAGAGCGGGTACCGGTCTCCCACCATCGAGGTCGCCCGAGCCGTCGGGGACGACGGGCGTGTCACGGTCCGCTACGACGTGGACAAAGGCGATCGCCTGACGGTGACGGACCTGCGGTTCTTTGGCAACGAGGCCTTCTCCGATAACTCGCTCGGTCGCCAGTTCAAGAACACGCGCGAGCGCCGGTGGTGGCGCTTTTGGAAGCGGGAGACGTTCGACGACTCTGGGTTCCAAGAGGACCTCAACTCGCTCGTCCGGTTCTACAACGACCGCGGCTACTTCGGTGCTCGCGTCGTCCGTGACTCCGTCTACACAACGACGAGCGAGGATGGGAACGAGGACCTGATCGTCGAGGTCGAGATCGACGAAGGGCCGCTGTACCACGTCCGCGACATCGTTTTCGAGGGCAACACGGTCTACACCGACGACCAACTCCAGTTTGCGCTCGGCGTCAACGGAGGCGACGTCTACGACCGGTCGCGACTCGACCAGAGCCTCGGCCTCGTCTATTCCGAGGACAAGTCCGACATCTCGTCCCTGTACCGGGACCAGGGCTACCTGACGTTCCGCATCGACCAGGAGGTGATCGAGGCGCCCGGCGACTCGCTCGACCTCTTCTTTGAGATCACGGAGGGCGAGGTCTACGAGTTCGGAGAGGTTCGAATCGCGGGCAACACGCGGACCAAGGAGCACGTGATTCGGCGTGAGCTGCGCACCGTCCCGGGTCAGACCTACAGCCAGGTCGCGATTGAGAGGAGCGTTCGTGAGCTCGCGACGCTCAACTACTTCGACCCTGCCAGCTTCGGTGCTGGTCCCTCGATCTCGGTCGACGACAACTCGAGGACGGTCGACCTGGTCTACAACCTGTCGGAGATCTCGTCCGACCAACTCGAGCTTTCGGGTGGCTACGGTGGAGGCAACGTGGGTCTGATTCTGACCGCACGGGTCACGTTCAACAACTTCTCGATCCAGAACCTCGCCCAAGGATTCAAGGGCGGAATGCCGACAGGTGACGGACAGCAGCTCTCGCTCCAGGTTCAGACCTACGGCACGCAGCAGCAGGTCTATTCGCTGTCGTTCACCGAGCCGTGGTTTCGAGGACGCCCGACGCCTGTCGGCTTCTCCCTCTCGTACCAGAACGTCGACTTCTCCCGATTTAGGAGCGAGGCGGCGCAGTACGGCTTGGCCTCGGCTCGGGTCTTCTACCGCCAGCGCCTCAAGTGGCCGGACGACTTTTTCTCGACGGGCACCAACATCGGCTACAAGTTCTACGACGTCGAGAACCTGAACAGCCCGGTACTCCCGGAAGGCATCAGCCAGGAGCTGACTCTAAGTCAATCTCTGACTCGTAACGCGCTCGACAACCCGACCTTCCCGCAGAGTGGATCGAGCTTGGGGCTCACGTTCACGGTCGCGCCGCCGATCGGAGACTTTATCCAGTACCACAAGACGGACTTTCAGACGGCGTTCTACACGCCGGTCGTCGGCCGGCTGACGGCCAGCGTTCGAACCCAGTTCGGGTACATCGGCTCGCTCACCGGCGACGACGTTCAGTTCCAGCGCTACTTGATCGGCGGCACGCCGCTCGAGGCCAGTGGCCGGTCTGGCGCAGGGCGGGGGTTTGGTCGCGACCTCGTTTACCTGCGAGGCTACCCGCTGCAGGCCATCGGGCCGCGGCTGAACGGTGAGCCGGTTGGCGGCCGGATCTTGAACAAGTACGAAGCGGAGCTCGGGATCCTCCTTCTGCAGACCCCTCAGCTTTCGTTCGCTCCGTACCTGTTCGCCGACGCTGCTAACACCTACGACTCGTTCGACGATTACGACCCGGCACGTCTCTTCAGGTCCGCTGGAGCCGGCGCACGTCTGTTCTTGCCGATCCTTGGATTGGTCGACTTGACGATGGGGTACCAGATTGACTCGTTTACGCCCTTTCCGGGCGACAACTTGGGAGAAGCTGAGCCGCAGTGGCGGTTCCAGTTCTCGTTGGGCGGCCGATAAGGCTCCCGTCTCACTCTCCCTCCGCCGCCATGCGTTCGTCCCTCGTCCTCCTCATCGCGTTGATCCTCGCTCCTGCCGGGCTCGCCCAGCAGCAAATCGGATACATCGACTCCGACAGGATTCTGTCTCAGATGCCGGAGTTTCAGTCGGCCCAGCAGGCGCTCGAGCGACAAGCCAGCCTGTGGCAGACGGAGGTCGAGGAGGCCGGGCGGGAGGTCGAGCGGATGTCCGATGAGTTCGCTGCGCGCGAGATCCTCTTCACGGAGGAGGAGCGGACACGGCAGCTCCAAGCGATCGAAGCAAAGCGCCAAGAACGCGACGCCCTTCGTGCTCGCTACTTCGGCCCGCAGGGCGAGCTATTTCGTGAACAACAGACCCAGCTCCGCCCTGCCCAAGAGCGATTGTTGGCGGCCGTAGAAATCGTCGCCGAAGAAGGTGACTACGACTACGTGTTCGACCGTGCCGGGGACTATGTCTTCCTCTACACACGTTCCCGCTTTGACCTCACAGATGCCGTGCTCCTCGAGCTCGGCGTCGGCGTCGGTGCCGCGGCACCGGGCGCTCGTTGATCTTTCCTTCCCAATACGCATGACTTCCCGTTTCCTACCTCTATTGGCATTCGCCCTCATGGGCTCAGCTGCCATCGCCCAGCCAGTCAAGGTCGGGTTCGTCGACACGGACCAGATCGTGATTCGGATGCAGGCGTTCGCCGACGTTCAGCAGCAGCTCCAGCAGCAGCAGCAAGCCGTCGGTACCAGGGTCCGGGTGATCCAAGACTCTCTGCAGCAAGTGCTCCGCACCCGCGTCGAGGAATATCAAACGTTTGACCAGAGCCCGATCGCGACCGACGAGGCTCGCTTTCAGCGGCAGCAGGAGATCGTTCAACTGCAAGGCCAGGTCGAGCAGGCCGAGGTTCAGGGCCTCCAATACCTGAGCTACACCGAGGCGCGGCTCCTCCAACCCGTTTTAAACCAGATCGACGAGGCGATCCGTGCCGAGGCCGAGAGCGGCGGGTACGACCTGATCCTCCCGACGGTCGCCAACAACGCTCCAGTATTCCTCTACCGAAGCGAGCGCGTCGAGGACCTCACGGTTCCGATCATGACCCGTCTTGGGGTCGATCCTAACATGGCACCGATCGGGACACCCTCTGCTCAGGCGGCACCGGTCGAAGCTCCGAGCATCGGCAACTAGACCGTCCGGTCGGACGTCTGTGGAGGGCGCCATCTCGAAGCAGGTGGCGCCCTCCTCCGTTTTTCCTTGGGCCATGAGCACCGAAACCGTCACCTCGTCCTCGACGACCGCCGCAAAGCGCGTCACCACGCAGACCCTCCTGGCGATGCGGGACGAAGAGACGCCCATCGCGATGCTCACGGCGTACGACTACACGTCGGCGCGGTTGCTAGACGAGGCGGGGGTGGATGTCCTGCTGGTGGGGGACTCGGCCTCGAACGTGATGGCCGGCCACGAGACGACGCTGCCGATCACGTTGGACCAGATGATCTACCACGCGCAGTGCGTGGTTCGGGGCGTGCAGAGAGCCTTGGTCGTCGTCGACCTTCCGTTTGGTGCCTACCAGGGCTCGAGCCGGGAGGCGCTGCGATCTGCCATCCGCGTGATGAAGGAGACCGGCGCGCACGCGGTGAAGCTGGAAGGCGGGGCTACCGTCCTCGAGTCCGTCAAGCGTATCCTCGAGGCCGGGATTCCCGTGATGGGGCACCTCGGGCTCACGCCGCAGAGCATCTACAAATTCGGGACCTATCGAGTCCGCGCTAGGGACAACGACGAGGCCGACTCGATCCGGCGCGACCTTAAGCGGCTCGCTAAAGCGGGCGTGTTCGGAGTCGTCCTCGAGAAGATCCCGTCCGAGCTCGCGGTGGAACTAACACAAAGCGTCGACATCCCGACGATCGGCATTGGAGCGGGTGTCGGCTGCAGCGGTCAGGTGCTCGTCACGCACGACCTTCTAGGTCTGACAAAGGACTTCAACCCCCGGTTCGTGCGTCATTATGCCGACCTGGGGGAGGCCGTCGTAGACGCCGTCGGCCGGTACGTCGAGGACGTTCGGCTCGGAGCGTTCCCGAGTGAGGCCGAGAGTTACTGAACGACCTCGTCCTCGAGGGCGAGACGGCTGCGCTAGCTAGTCGTCCGACGAACTCGAGGTCGTGCCCGTGGAACTCTCCGTCGAGGACGAAGACTCGGTCGACGAGGCCGATTCCTTCTTTGTGCTCGACTCCGACGTCGAGGACGGCTCGCCCTTGGCCTCTTCCGAGCCCGAGTCCTTGCGGACGTAGTCGGTCAGGTAGAATCCGTCGCCCTTGAACTGGAGGCCAGCACCTCCGGAGATGACTCGCTTGACGGGCACGCCGGTATCCGGGTCCTCGGTCAAGGCTGGCGCGGAGATCTTCTGGAAGACCTCGAAGGTGGTTCCGTCGGGTCGGCGGTACTCGTACGTGGGCATAGAGGGGGACTGTGAGGTGTTCCTACCGAGTGACGGCGAGGTCGTCGGGGACCGGGCCGAATCCCCACGCGGTGTGCGCCATGCCGGACGGCGTTCGGACGGCGTTGGCGACCTCGTTGGCGAGGGACGTTCGGACGTCTCGGATCTGTCGGTTGCGACGAGTTGGGTGGACGCGGTTCGTGAGCAGCACCACGAACAAGCGCGTCTCGGGGTCGATCCAGATCGAGGTGCCGGTGAAACCGGTGTGGCCAAAGGCTCGAGCGCTGAGGGCGCCCGCGGAGGTGTTGCCGCGACCAGCGTTGACCATCCAGCCGAGCGCCGTGGGATAGGTGCTACGGAGGCGGACGTGCCTCGTGAAGCTGTCCAGCGTGGCGCGGTGGAAAAGTCGAGTTCCATATCCGCGGCCACCGTTCGACAGCACGAACGCGAATCGGGATAAGTCGGACGCGTTCGAGAACAGTCCCGCGTGGCCTGCGACGCCTCCGAATACCGAGGCGGCCTCGTCGTGGACCTCGCCCTGGAGGGTCCGGCCGCGCCAAAACGAATCGGTCTCGGTCGGGGCGGCGGCTGGGTCGACGACTCCCACCTCACGGAACCCTGTCTGGTTCATGCCTAAGGGGGCGAAGACCTGCTCGTCGAGCAACTGATCGAGAGGTCTCTCTGCCACGGCCTCGAGGACTTCTCCCAGAACGATCATGTCGAAGTCGCTGTACCTCGACCGCGTGCCGGGCGGATACCGAAGCGTGTCGGCATAGATGAAGTCGAGGGCGGCGCGCCGGTCCAGGCGATCGTTCGCGTGGAACGGGTACCACGCTCGATGACCTGCCGAGTGCTCCAAGAGCTGCCGCACCGTGACGAACTCTTTGCCGAGTCCTCGGTAGCGCGGGAGATACTGAACGACCTCGGCATCGAGGTCGAGCTCTCCGTCCTCAACGAGCTGCATGGCTGCGGCCGTGGTGCCGACGACCTTGGTCAGCGAGGCGAGGTCGTACGCCGTCTCCGGCGTCACGCGGCTTCCGCCGGGCGTGAGGGTTCCGTACCCGCGAAGGCGCAGCAGGACCCCATCGCGACCCACGGCCACCGCGCCCCCCGGGAACGCGCCGTCGCGGACGGCGGCCTCGAGGACGCCGTCGATC
>NZ_JBARYR010000222.1:0-1900 GCF_049648075.1 Rubrivirga sp.
GCGCCCCGCTCGACCTCGAGGCCGCCGTCGAACGCGACCGTCGCGCCCTGCCAGACGCGCAGCGTCGCGCCGTCCTCGATGCGGACGAGGTCCGAGAACCGCGTCCCGCTCGTCTCCGCGCCCATCCACGAGTCGGCGGTCACGGTGAAGCCGCCGGTGCGGACGTCGGCATCGAGGTCGAGAATCTCAGCCGAGTTGCCAGGCCGACTCTCAGGCGCGACGGCCATGAGCCAGAAGTGGTTCAGGGGTTAGGTCAAACGCCAAAACGTCCGCGGGAGAGTCGGGGTGCTCGCGACGACACACCTCAACAGCAGGATTAAATCAGCCTCGAGGAACCGGCGACCTAGGCCGATCCAGACCACTCGGAGTAAACATTATGAAAATAGGTACTTGAGTTGCATATTACGTGCGCGGTCGGCGCTGGCCCGGCAGCCACGAGCAGCCGCGAGACGCTTCCACTACCCTCCTGCCCACCGAATCCATGTCCGTACTTCCGTTCAGTAGTGACGACCTCCGCGGCTCTGACGCCATCCCCGTCAGCGGACTCGGTGCCGAGGACAACGCGGCCCTACAGCGCTTCCGCTTCGCGTTTACAGAGTCTGGAGACAAGCGGATTCAACTCATCCGCCTCCTCAAGGACAGCGGCCAAGTGCGAGCTGCGTTTCGTGACGAGGGGTCAGGAAACCGAGTCGAGGTCGGCGGATGCTTTGTGCAAGTCCCTGGAACCCCTGGCACGGTCCCGTTCGACTTCGAGAATGGCCAGGCAGCTCGGGTGCAGATTCCCGGTATGTCGTCGGACACACGGTTCGCATTGAGCGGGTTCGAGTTCGACCGAGGCAGTGACGTCGCGAACGTTGCCTCGATCACGATCCTCCCCGATGAGCGGAACGGTACGGTGCTGGTCGGCTTCAAGGACCGGAACGCCGGCGAGTCTACGACGGGTAGGCTCCAGTATGTCCTCGTCCCCGTCGGGGAGGTCAACGAACAGTTCTTGCACGAAGGCAACAACTTCTACGCCGACGAGACAGACCCAGAACGGAGCCGACCCATCGGGGGGCGAGCCGCGGGCGCTCCAGGCCAAAGAGTGATCAGCGGCTTCTCGTTCGTGTACCTCTATAGAACGGACAGTGCGGCTCGGGGCGACGCGAAGCTCAAGATCCTGGGCGTCAACCTGGAGGACCACACTTTCGACTTCCAAGACAACGACCGACATGAGATCATCCAGTGGAAGGTCGACTACCTCGTCGTCTAACTCGCACACGACTCCGTCATGACAGACTTCCAGACCGTCCGGATTGAGATGTCGAAACTGAGCCTCGATGTCGAGCGCCACGTCGAAGGTCACAGATACCACGGCCCGTTCAGTTCCACAGGCACCTTGGCCGGCCAGGCCACACTCACCTTTCCGAGCAAGGTGCTCCGAGCCGTGACGGCAGTCTCATCATTCCACTACGAGACGAAGGACGACCACCACATCGACAAACTCAAGTTGGAGACGTCAGCGAGCCTGCTCCGCGCGGACCGAGGTGAGATTCTGGTCGGCGTGGAAGGCGCGTTCAAAGACAGCACTCCTGACGACGACTTCAGGGGGAAACCGTTCGTGATGAGCGCGACGGTGTTGTGTATCGTCGAGCGGGACGAGCAGTGAGCATGCTGCCAGACGTCGAGGCCGCAACCAGGGGACCTGTAGTCTCTCAAGAGGTCTGCTACTCGACCTCGAGGACGCGCTCCCCACGGACCGTACAGTTCGCCCCCTCCTCGCACACTAACGACGCGCCCCGCTCGACCTCGAGGCCGCCGTCGAACGCGACCGTCGCGCCCTGCCAGACGCGCAGCGTCGCGCCGTCCTCGATGCGGATTAGGTCCGAGAAACGGGTCCCGCTCGTCTCGGCGCCCATCC
>NZ_JBARYR010000223.1:0-19768 GCF_049648075.1 Rubrivirga sp.
GTCGAGACGACGCGGCGGGCCGGGGCGTACTTCTTGCGCAGCGCCACCACGATCGGGCTCGCCACGAAGATGGACGAGTAGGTACCGACCGCGATGCCGACCAGGAGGGCCAGCGAGAAGCCGCGGAGGACCTCGCCGCCGATCAGGAACAGCACCAAGACCGCGATCAACGTCGTGCCCGAGGTCAAAATCGTCCTCGACAGCGTCGTGTTGACAGCGCGGTTAGCGGTCTCGGCGTACGGCTCCGTCTTGAAGAGCAAGGCGTACTCTCGGATGCGGTCGAACACGACGACGGTGTCGTTGATCGAGTAACCGACGATCGTCAGCAGTGCTGCGATGATGGCCTGGTCGATCTGCAGTGAGAACGGCGTCACGTTGTGGAACAGCGCGAACAACCCGAGGACGATCGTCACGTCGTGGGCCAGCGTGATCACGGCGGCGACGGCGTAGCGCCAGTCGAAGCGGATAAAGATGTACAACAGGATCACGAACAAGGCGCCGAGCACGAGCACGATGGCCTTCTCCTTCAGGTCCGACGCGATGCGCGGGCCGACGGAGTAGGTCCCGACGACCTCGGGGTTGGCGCCGGCGAACGACGTCTCGATGGTGCTGACGACGTTCGCGAGGAGCTGCTCGGCGTCGCCGCCGGCCGCCGTGCTGACCTGGAGCGTCAGCGGGTCGCCGTACTCCTTGGCCACGAAGATGTCGTCCAGGGCCGAGCTCAGCGTCGAGGCCACCTCGGTCGAGGCGATGGGCTGCTCGGTCTCGATGATGAACTCCGTCCCGCCCTTGAAGTCGATCCCGGCCTCGAGGCCGACGAAGATCAGCGAGAAGATGGCGACCGCGAGCAGGATGCCCGAGATGGTGTAGCTATCCCGGTTGTGACTGAGAAAGTCGAAGTTGGCGTTTTCTAGAATGCGCATGTCTTTAGATGTTCAGGGTTCTCGGTTCAGGGTTCGCGAGGACGCGACCTCGAGGTCGGACGGATCCAACGAGCGGTCGTCGACCTCGAGTCGGAAAGCAGGTGTCGGGGTTGGGCTCGGAGTCCGCGCGGCGAACCCCGAACCCAGAACCCCGAACCGGTCAGCCGAAGGCGACGTCCACGCCGCGCTCGACGACGAGGTAATCGATGAGAAGGCGGGTCACGACGAGCGCCGTGAACAGCGATGTCAGGATGCCGGCCATGAGCGTGACCGCGAAGCCCTGGATCGGCCCGACGCCGAACGAGAACAGGATGACGCCGATCAGGAACGTGGTGATGTTGGCGTCAGCAATAGCAGAGAGCGCCTTGCCGAATCCGCCCTCGATGGCGGCCTTGTTCGTCTTGCCGCTCGCCATCTCCTCACGGATGCGCTCGAAGATGAGCACGTTGGCGTCGACCGCCATACCGATGGTCAGCAGGATGCCCGCCATGCCCGGCAGCGTCAGCGTGGCGCCGAACGAGGCCAGAACGCCGAAGATGAACAGGACGTTCAGCAGCAGCGCGACGCACGCGATCATGCCGGCGGTCCGGTAGTAGAACGCCATGAACACGCAGACGAACGCGAAGCCGATCAGCAAGGCTCGCGTGCCCGCACGGATCGAGGCCGCGCCCAGGCTCGGCCCGACCGTCCGCTCCTCCACGATGGAGACCGGAGCCGGCAAGGCGCCCGACTTCAAGACCGTCACGATGTCGTCGACCTCCTGGCGCGTAAAGCTGCCCGAGATCTGAGTCCGACCGTTCGGGATCCGCTCGTTGATCGTCGGGAACGTGTAGACCAGGTTATCCAAGACGATGACGACGGGCTTCTCACGGTTGGCGCCCGTGATCTGGCTCCAGCGGCTCGCGCCGGCGCCGTCCATCGTGATCGAGACCTGGGGTGCGTTGGTATACGGATCGAAGTCCGGGCCGGCGTCGGTGATGACCTCGCCCGAGAGCTCGACGCGCTCGTTGATCGCGATCAAGTAGTACACGCCCTCGCCGTCGTCCGACACGCCGGCGTCGGGGCCGGCGGTAAACAGCAGCCTCATGCCGCCCGGGATCAGCGCTTGGGCGCCCGGCGCGTTGATGAGCCGGCTCACTTCGGTCGTGTCCCGACCCGAGACGACGCCCGCGATCGGCGAGTTCGGCCCGGGCTGGATCATCTGGAAGACCTCCGCCAACGGGTTCGTGCCCGCCATCGTCGGCTCGTCGGCCGTGATGTCGCCCAAGTCGAGGACGTCGGACGTGTCGGTCGCGACGCTGTCCGTGATGGCGACGGCCTCCGTCGTGTCGGCGTCCGTCGGCTCGACCCCCGCGGCCTCCTCACCTTCCGAGTAGTACTGCAGGAGCGCGGCGGCCGTCTGCTGGATCTCCTCGGTCGGCGGCGACAAGTGGAAGGTCAGCTTGGCCGTGCCCTTCAGGAGCTCGCGGACGCGCTCGGGGTCGTCGATGCCGGCCAGCTCGACGACGATGCGGGACGAGCCCTGACGCTGGATTAGCGGCTCGGTGACGCCGAACCGGTCGACGCGCTGGCGGATGATCTCCTCGGCACGAACGAGAGCTTCCTCGACCTCCTCACGGAGGTAGAGCTCGACGTCGTTGTTCTCGGAGCGTGCCGTGATCTCCGCGTCCGCGTTGCGGAAGTAGCGGGCCAGGCGCGTGCCTTCGCGCTCGTCCTCGATGGCGTCCGCGAACAAGCTCACGTAGTCGTCCCCCGAGGTGACGGCCTCGATGTCGGCGTTGGCGACGGCGGTCGTGAAGGTCTCGTCGGCGCGGTTGCCGGCGAGCTCGGTCAGGAGCGCTCCGGTGCCGACCTCGAGGGTGACGTGCATGCCGCCCTGGAGGTCGAGACCGAGCTTGAGCGCGTCCTCGCGCGTCTCTTGGATGTCGGCGTAGTTCTCAGCCTCGTAGGCCTCGCGCTCCGTCTCCTCCATCGCTTCGAGGTCGCGGTTCTGGAGAGAGTTCTCGATGGTCGGGAACAGCTGCCACATCGAGATGAGGAGCAGCGCTGCGACGCTAAAGATTTTGAATCCGTTTCCTTGCATAGTGTTGGGTGGGCGCACGACGGCGCCGGTGCTCTGGATGCCAAGGCGCACAGGGCGCCGGGGACGCGCCGATCCCCACGGACCGGCGCGATGCGTTCGTCGTCAGGTGGCCCGGAGGCCTGGACCTAGGGGCCTCGCGGCTGGGAGGGCGAGGCGGTCGCACGACCATCCTCATGATCGGCGAGATCGACCGCGAGGGCGGCCGGAACGTCCTCGAGGGCGAACCTTGAGGGCGACGTAGCGAAAGCGGGGGATGCCGACGGCGCCGGACCGGCGATCGCGGCCCGGGCGCGCGTGTCCTCGACGGGCACGGGCGTGACGCCCGACATCGAGGTCGATCCGAGCAGCCGGACGACGGCCTCGGCGGTGACGGCTCCGTCAGTCGCCATCGCGTAGGCCTGGGCGAACGCCTCGACCGGATCGTCGCTGGCGTGGGCGGCCTCGAGGGCGAGCTCGAACGCGGCGACGTCATCGAGGACGGCACGGACGGCGTCGGCACGCGCTCCAGCGACGGCGGTCGGGGCCAGCGTCAGGCCGACACCAGCCACCACTAGGGCAGCCAGGGCGCGGACGAGAGCAGGACGACGAAGCTGGCGCAACGGATGTGCAACGGGGTAGCCCGAAGCTAACCCGCGCACCCGCTTGGTCAGGGTGTACCTGATGGAGCTTCGCTAGCGATTGACAAGAACCGCCCTCGAGGGCGGGCTTACGCCTCGACGGTAACGCCCTTCCAGAACGCGACGTGGTCCTTGATCTCGGACGCCGCGTCCTTTGGCGCGCGGTACACCCAGCCCGCGTTCGCGTTCGTCTCGCCACCGGCCACGACGTTGTAGTAGCCGGCCGTCCCCTTCCACGGACACACGGACGAGTGGTCGCTGTCCTCGAGGGCGTCGCGGTTGAGCGAGTCCGGCGGGAAGTAGTGGTTGCCCTCGACGACGACCGTGTCGTCACTCTCGGCGATGACGGTTCCGTTCCAGATGGCTTTCATGGTGTTCAGGGAGGTGGCGTGTAGTCGGCGTCCTCGAGGACGGTCTTACCCGACGCGCTCGGCACGGACGCCGGCGGTACTCTCGCGGTTGGTGGGCACGACGCAGACACGGTTGTCGCGGAACGGGTCGAGGACGACCGTCAGCCACTGGTACTGCTCGAGGTCGGCGGGCTCGCGGCCGAACCGCTCGGCGACGGCCATTTTTAGAGCGGCATAGGATTCCGGTCCGACCAGGATCGCGCTGGGCTCGGCGCCCTCGTCGCGGAGCGACTGGAGTTGCTGGTCGATGGTCGAGAGCAGGTTGGCGGGGTTCGTCTCGTCGAGGACGGTCATGGGCACAGCGTCGGGGCTCGGTCGTACCGTCGGACCTCGCCCTCGATCCCGACATGCACCACGAGACCGGAACCGCCACGACCGCCGACGACCTCGAGGTCGTCACCCGCTCCTGGACGCCTGACCTCGAGGCGAAGGCGTTCGTCGTGCTGGTTCACGGCGTCCACGAGCACAGCGGCCGCTACGCGGGCGTCGCGAGCGAACTAATGCGCCACGGCGTCGCAGTCCGCGCGCTCGACCTCCGGGGTCACGGGTTGTCGCCTGGCGAGCGCGGCCAGATCGAGACGTTCGGGGACTACCTGATGGACGTCGAGCCCGTGATCCAGTCCGCCCTCGAGGACGCGGCGGGCCGACCGGTCTTTCTAATGGGCCATTCGATGGGTGGCTTGGTCGTCTCGTACCGCACCGTCGAGGTCGGGACCGAGGGGCTAGCGGGGATCGTCCTGTCGTCGCCCGCGCTGTCGGTCGACTCGCCGGCGGTCTTGCGCAAGCTGGCGCCGCTCGTGTCGAAGTGGCTCCCGACGCTGCCCGTCACGCGCGTGGACCTGAGCAAGCTGTCGCGAGACCCGAAGGTGGGACGCGTCTACAAAGAGGACCCGCTGACGACGACGCAGGGCGTGCGGGCTCGGCTCGGTCACGAGATCCTGGGCGCCATCGAGACGGTCCGAGAAAAGCCCGAGGCCTTCGACGTGCCGCTCCTGGTCTATCACGGCACGGCCGACGTGATCACGAACCCCGAGGGCTCGAAGTGGATCACCGACCACGCGTCCTCGGAGGATGTCACGCTCGCGCTCTACGACGGGCTCTACCACGAGACCCACAACGAGCTCGAGCGCAACCAAGTGATCGGAGCGTTGGCAGACTGGATCGAGGCGCGGTCCTAAAACGGTTCGCTAGCGCTCGACGCCCGGAAACGACTCGACGTACTCGATCTTGACGTCCGGGAAGCTGGTGACGAACTCGACGGTGTAGTCCGGGAAGCTTTCGACCATCTCCCATTCTCCCGGGTCGCCTGCGAAGTTGTCCACCAGCTTGACACGGAGATCCGGGAAGCTGGTCACGACCTCGACCTTGCAGTCGGCAAAGCTCTCGACCACTTTGATCTCGCCGTAGAGCTCACCCGGGGGCGGGCAGTCCGACCTCGAGGGCGCGAGCATCGACAGCAAAGCGGGGATCAGCCAGAGGGACGTGGTCATAAAGTGGCCGGGTAATGCTCAGGCCTCTGCCGCGATTTCCGTCCTCGAAGTCACAGCATCGCCCTCGAGGACGAAGAAACTCCGACGGCACGTCGACGACGTCGGACCACGTCCTCGAGGAGGTGCCCACGGCTGGAATCGAACCAGCGACCTGCGGTTTAGGAAACCGACGCTCTATCCCCTGAGCTACGTGGGCGGGGTTAAAAGATAGTCCGGCTGCATCAGGGACCGACAGCACCGCGCCCTCTAGCTTCGGTCTCCATCACCGGCTCACGATGAACGACCGATCCCAACGCGGAGACCGCAAGGCCATTTGGGCCTGGTCCCTGTTCGACTTCGCCAACTCGTCGTTCACCACCCTCGTGGTGACGTTCATCTACGGGACCTACTTCACGGGCTATATGGTGCTGTCGCCGGACGCGACCGGAGCCCTCGTTCCCGACGCCGAGGCCGGGACGGTGCTGTGGTCGAGGGGCGTCACGGTCACCGCGATCCTGGTCGCGCTCCTCTCCCCCATCCTGGGCGCGCTGGCCGACCGAGGAGGAGCGCGGAAACGCCTCATGCTGATGACGACGGTCGCGTGCGTCATCGGAACCGGAATGCTGTTCTTCGCCGAGCCCGGCCAGGCGATGCAGGCGCTCATCTGGTTCGTGATCGCGAACGTGGCGTTCGAGATGGGGATCGTGTTTTACAACGCCTACTTGCCCGACGTCGCGAAGCCGGATCAGATCGGCCGCGTGTCAGGGTACGGGTGGGCGCTCGGCTACGTCGGCGGGTTGCTGTGCCTGGTCGTCGCGCTCGTCGTGTTCGTCCAGGTCGAGACTGCGCCGTTCGGCCTCGATATGTCCACGGGTGAGCACGTGCGCGCCACTAATCTTCTGGTAGCCCTGTGGTTCGCCTTGTTCAGCATCCCGACGTTCCTCGTTCTGAAAGAGGTCAAGGTGACTGACAAGCCAGGGCTCGGAGACCTGGTCCAGTCCAGCTTCGCGCAACTGGCGGAGACGGGTCGGGAGCTCGGACGCTACCGCCAGATCGTCCGCTTGCTCGTCGCGCGGCTGTTCTACAACGACGGACTGGTCACGCTCATCGCGTTCGGCGGCATCTACGCGAGCGGAACGCTTGGCTTTACAATAACGGAAGTTCTTATATTTGGAATCGCGCTCAACGTCGCCGCTGGCTTGGGGGCGTTCGGCTTCGGCTTCTTGGACGATAAGATCGGCGGGCGTCCGGTCCTGTTCATCTCCCTCGCCCTGCTGACCGTCGCCGCGATCCTGGCCGTCGCCACCACGAGCGCGACCGTGTTCTGGATCTCCGGCATCCTGGTCGGCATCGCGATCGGGCCGAACCAGTCGGCCTCGAGGTCGCTGCTCGGCCGGTTCGTGCCGGACGACAAGGAGACTGAGTTCTACGGCTTCTTCGCGTTCTCCGGCAAGGCGACGGCGTTTATCGGCCCCCTCTTGCTCGGCATCCTGACCGACATCTCCGGCTCGCAACGCGTCGGTATCTCGGTCGTCATCGTCCTCTTCGCCATCGGCGCCGTCCTGCTCACGCGAGTCGACGAGGCCGAGGGCATCGCGCTCTCCGGCCGTCCCACGTCATGATCGTATCAGACGTCCTCTCCGTCCTCGACGCCTGGGCACCGCAGGGTCAAAAGGCCGACTTTGACCGGGTCGGGCTGCAAGTCGGCGACCCGAGCGCCGAGGTAAGTCGCGTGTTGGTCGCCCTCGACCTGACGCCGGCCGTCGTCCTCGAGGCCGAGGAGATCGGCGCGCAACTGATCGTGACGCACCACCCGCTGCTGTTCAAGCCGGTCGGTCGCGTGACGGCGACGGATCCCATTGGCTCGCTCGTGTGGCGGCTAGGGCGAGCGGGCGTGAGCTACGCGGCGATCCACACCAACCTCGACGCGGCCCACGGCGGCGTTTCGTTCGCGCTCGCTGAGCAACTTGGCGTCACAGGGGCCGAGATCTTGTCGCCCCTCGAGGGCGTGATGCAAAAGGTGGTCGTGTTCGCACCCGCTGCGGCTGCGAACGCCATCCGAGAGGCGCTGACGGCGTCCGGCGCCGGACAGATCGCCGAGTACGACGCGTGCTCGTTTACCTCGACCGGCACCGGACGTTTCCGACCCTCCGAAGACGCGAACCCGGCCCTCGGAACAGCCGGCGACCTCGAGGCCGTCGACGAGGTCCGCATCGAGGCCGTCGTCCCGACGTGGTCGACCTCGAGGACGTTGCGCGCGGTCCGCAAGGCGCATCCGTATGAGGAGCCGGCCATCGACGTCTACGACATCAAAAACGCGGCGACTCGTCAGGGATACGGAGCCGTCGGCGTCCTCGAGGACGCGGAGCCGCTGCCGCGCTTTCTGGCCCGCGTCCGCGACGCGTTGGGAGCCGGCGCGCTGCGGTACGTCGGGAGCGACGATGCCATGATCCACAGGGTCGCGGTGTGCGGAGGGTCCGGTCTGTCGTTCCTACCCGCCGCGATTCGAGGGGGAGCCGACGCCTTTGTGACGTCGGACGTGACGTACCACCGGTGGTTTGAGGCGCTCGATCACGGGGGCGAGACGCGACTCGCGCTCGTCGATGCGGGCCATTACGAGACCGAAGCGATCACGGAAACGCTGATCGCGGACCACTTGCGCGCGCATCTGGGCGGCCTCGAGGTCGACGTGACGCGGCAGCGGACATCGCCGATGCGGACGTTTGCGGGGTAGCCATTTCAATGAACGGCGAAACGCCGATGCCCTCGAGGTCGAACGTCGCTCTGGCCCCGATGCTCTGAGCGTACCATTTGAGTGGCCATGAAGCGATCTAGCATCAAACCTCATCTCACGCAGCTTTCCGGGAGCGGCACGAGGCTCGGACCAGTGACCGTCGAGAGGATCGTCGACGATCCCGACGCGCCGGGATCGGGTGACGGCGCGACGGGGCCAGCTCGTCATGTTCTGGTCGTACCCGTCGGCGTGACTCAACGTCTCACATGGCAAAGCCACGGAGCTGAACAGCGATCTGAGTTTTCGGATGGGGATTCCATCTTGAACCCGGCTGGCTTGGATACTCGGCCGAGGTGGTCCGGCCCGGTCGAACTTGTTCTTCTTGCAGTCGCACCGTCGACGCTGGACCACGTCGCGGAACAGACCGGGCGATGCTCGAGCGCAGAGCTCGTGCCGAACTACGAGATTCGGGACCCACTGCTTCACCAGTTGGCCCTGACGCTAGCTGCAGAGTTTGAACGGGAGGAGAAGCCGGACCTTCTCTATGCCGAGTCGCTCACGCAGGCTCTCGTCGCCCATCTCGTCAAGGAACACAGCGTCGAGGGGGCACGCACCCTCACGGTCGGTCGGGGTCTCGCAGCCGAAACCCTCCAGCTTGTAACGGACTATGTCAGCGCCCGACTAGCGAGCACGATTACACTCGCCGAGATCGCATCCATCGCGGGATATAGTCCCTCTCACTTTATCGACTTGTTCCGGCGATCGACAGGACAGACCCCACACCAGTACGTCATCGAAAGGCGTATCAGAGAAGCTCAGCGCCTCCTGACTGAGACGGAGGACACGATCGCGACGGTCGCCTACCAGACCGGATTCTCAGACCAGAGCCACCTCACGCGCACGATGCGCCGCCGCCTAGGGATCACGCCCGGCGAACTGCGGGCCACTTGAACGGCACTCGAGGTGCTCGTTTTCGAGAACGCAGCCCGAGGAATGTTCCAAGCCGGCACCTTGTGCAAGACGGGCGCGAGTGACTGGGAATAGGATGTGTCGCGCATAACGCGCGCTCTTCCTTTTTTCTAGTCACACGTCATGGCAGCGCAACCACTCACAGACAAGGTCGCCGTCGTCGCCGGCGGCGCAAACAACCTCGGCGGCCTCATCAGCCGCCAGCTCGCCGAAGGCGGCGCCGACGTCGTCGTTCACTACCACAGCGACGGCTCGAAGGACGACGCCCAGTCGACCGTCCAGGCCGTCAAGGATCTCGGCCGTGACGCCGTCGCCATCCAGAGCGACCTCACGAAACCTAACGCGTGCGCGGCCCTCTTCGACCAGACCGTCGAGCGGTTCGGCCGCGCTGACATCGCCGTCAACACGGCCGGGATGGTCCTCCGCAAGCCCATCGCCGAGACGACCGAGGCCGAGTTCGACACGATGATGGACGTCAACGCGAAGGCCGCCTACTTCTTCATCAAGGAGGCCGGACGGACGCTCCACGACGACGGCACGATCATCACCATCGTGACCTCGCTCCTGGCCGCGTTCACCGACGGGTACTCGACGTACGCCGGCGGGAAGGCGCCCGTCGAGCACTTCACGCGCGCCGCGGCCAAGGAGTTCGGACCGCGCGGGATCTCGGTGACGGCGATCGGCCCCGGCCCGATGGACACCCCGTTCTTTTACGGGCAGGAGACGCCCGAGCGCGTCGAGTACCACAAGTCGCAGGCGATGAACGGCGATCTCACCCAGATCGAGGACATCGTGCCCATCGTCCGCTTCCTAGCAACGGAGGGCTGGTGGATCACCGGCCAGACCATCTTCGCCAACGGAGGCTACACGACGCGCTAGCCGGCGACCGCCCCGGCATCGCACGTCGGCGCCGGCGGCCTCTAACAGGACGGCCCCGGCTCTCCGCCGCGTCTGTCTCCCCCTGTCTATTCTCCTGTACCCATGAGCACCCCCGACCTCCCTGCCCCCGTCGGCGCCTTCGTCGACGCCGTCAACCGCGGCGACACAGATTCCTTCCTCGCCTTCTTTCCTGATGATGGGGTAGTCGACGACTGGGGCCGCCGCTTCGTCGGTCACGACGCGATCCGCGGCTGGAGCGACCGCGAGTTCATCGGCGCCGAGGGTACGATGACGCCCCAAACCGTAGACGTGCGCGGCGACGAGGTCGATGTCCGCGCCGGGTGGGCGAGCACGCACCACAACGGCGACAGCCGGTTCGTCTTCGTCACCGACGGCGATCGCGTCCGCGAGATGCGGATCACGAGCGGATGACGAGTCCCCTCCTCTACGTCGTCGCCCGGGTGTTGATCGCGAGCGTGTTCATCGGGCTCGGTGCCGAGCGGCTCCTGATGGCGGCCGGCGTGATCTCGGGCGGGCCGGTCAGTGCCGGGACCGTCGTGTTCTCGGCCTTCGAGCTGGTCGCCGGGCTCGCGATCGCGTTCGGGTGGCAGGTGACGTGGGTGTCGCTCATTATGGCCGCCTTCCTGGTCGTTGACGCGTTCGCCTCGCACCCGTTCTGGGCCGTCGAGGCCGCCGAGCGACATGGCCAAGTGCTCCACTTCCTCAAGAACCTCGCGGCCATCGGCGGCCTCCTCTTGCTGGCCTGGGTCGGCGACGTCACCGACCGCCCACGGAACGGCGCGCAGACGCCTGTCGCTCCCGTTGCCCCCTCGTCACCGGCCCCTCGTTAGACCTTGTCTTTGCTCGCCCGACTCGCACCGACCGCCGCTCTCCGAGCGCCCGGAGAGCCCCGTGTGTCCAACATGGAGCTGTTCTTCGACCTGGTGTACGTCTTCTCGATCATCCAGCTCTCGCACTACCTCCTGGCCCACCTCTCCCCGCTCGGGGCGCTCCAGGCTGCGACGGTCTTCGCGGCGGTGTGGTGGGCGTGGAACTACACAGCCTGGGCGACGAACTGGCTCGACCCCGACCACCCGGCTGGCCGAACCCTCGTCGCCTTCCTCATGGGGTGCGCGCTCCTAATGGCCGCGGCGATCCCGACGGCGTTCACGACCGGGGCACCCCTTTTCGTCGGGGCCTACGTGACGATGGCTCTCGTGCGGGCGTTCTATATGGCGGCCGTCTTTCGAGGTCAGCAGATGAGCCAGAACTACGCCCAGCTCGGCGTCTGGAGCACGGTCTCGGCCGGCTTCTGGATCGCGGGCGTGTTCCTGCCCGAGCTCCGAACGGGGCTGTGGATCGCGGCCGTCGTGATCGACTACGCAGCGCCGTTCGTCGGCTTCTGGGTGCCGGGCGCTGGGCCGACTCCGATGGAGTCGTGGCCGCTCGCGGGGCTCCACCTGCTAGAGCGGAACCAACTCGTGTTCATCATCGCGCTCGGCGAGTCGATCCTGCTCCTGGGCGGGACGCTCGTCGGGACGTCGCTCGGTCTGCCGTACCTCGGCGCCGCCGCGCTCGGGTTCTCGATCATCATTGCGATGTGGTGGCTCTACTTCGTCCGCACGACCGAGCGGGGCGAACACGCCTTCGAGCACGACCCGGCCAACGCCGCGCGGCTCGCTCGGGCTGGCCTCGCATACTCCCACGGCATCATGGTTTGCGGAGCGATCGTGGTCGCCGTCGGGATCGAGATGATCATCGCCCATCCGTACGACGCTGTCTACCTCTCGACCGTCCTTGTGGCGACGGTCGGGCCGTCGCTCTATCTCGTTGGGAGCGCGCTCTTCGAGAGGTCGGTGACGGGGAGCCTGCCCGTCGGTCATCTCCTGGCGCTGCCAGCGCTGGCGGCTGTCGGCGGCGCGGTCCTGCTGGCGCACGCCTCAGGCGTCGTGCTCGGAGCGGCGGTCCTCGCGGTCCTGGTGGTGCTCAATGTCGTCGCGACCTCTCAGGGCCACGACGACGCGCCAACTTCATCCGCGCGTCCATCGGTGGTGCCAGAGCACGTCTCGTGACGCCGGCGGAGTCCGTGCTAGATCGGTTCGGCGACACTCACAAAGCAGCGCTCCTGCTCGCGGGACTCGTCGTCCACAACCTCGTATACCCGCTCTCGGGAGCGGGAGGCATATGGCCGGCCGCGTTCTACGCCTTCTTTGCGAGCCTCTTTGTGACGGCCGTGTTCGGGATGACGCGGAGCCGTTGGGCACGTGCGAGTATCGCCGCAACGGGACTGGCCGTGCTCGCGGCCGGGCTAGCGAACTCGTACGCCCCGGGCTCGCTCACGCCGGCCGCTCTGTTTGTGAGCGTGATCGCCTACCACGCCGTCGCGATCGCCGTGCTGGCGCGCTACGTCTTCCAGGCTGAGCAGGTGTTCACCGAGGTCGTCTTGGCGGCGACGTCGCTCTACCTCGTCATCGGGTCCGTGTTCACGGCCATCTTCGGCCTGATCGAATGGCTCGCGCCGGGCTCGTTCGCGTCAGCCTCGGGGGCGGGCGTCGAGTGGCAGGAGTTTCTCTACTTCAGCTACGTCACGTTAACGTCGCTCGGCTACGGCGACATCTTGCCCGTGGGGTACTACGCGCAAGCGTTCGCGGCCTTCGAGGCCGTCGTCGGCGTGCTCTACACAGTCGTGCTCTTGTCGCGGCTCGTCAGCATGTACCAAACGCGGTAGAGGTGACTTTGCGAGGTTAGCGAAACGCCGTAAGCGTCTCGAATCGGAAGTCGGAACACGCGTCCTCGAGGACGCCCCGAGCCGCGATTTCGCGTCGCTCTCAAAACCCCAGGCCCTTCCAGGGGTTAGCCTGACTGACTTCCCCTCCGACCCGCACGCATGGCGACCGAAACGACCACGATCGAGGACCAGCTCCGCGCCCTCGTTCGCCTCCAGATCATCGACTCCAAGATCGACCAGCTCACCAAGCTCCGTGGCGACCTGCCGGACGAGATCCGCGACCTCGAGGACGAGCGCGTCGGTCTTCAGACTCGGCTCGGCAAGATCGACCAGGACAAGAAGGAGGCCGAGGTCCAGAAGAAGAAGCTCAAGCTGGACATCGCCGAGTCCGAGGGCCTGATCCGCAAGTACGAGGAGCAGCAGCTCCAGGTGCGCAACAACCGCGAGTACGACGCGCTCACCAAGGAGATCGAGGCGCACCGCCAACGGATCCAGACGGCCTACGAGGAGATCGAGCGCTACGACAACCTCGAGGACGACACGGCCGAGACCGTCGACGGCGCCGACGACGCGCTCAAGGACCTGGAGGCCCGGATCCAGGAGAAGCAGGTCGAGCTCGAGAAGGTGGTCGAGGAGACCAAGTCGGAGCAGGGCCAGTTCGAGAAGCAGCGGTCCAAGGCCGCCAAGAACATCGACGACCGTTACTTGCGCGCCTACGAGCGCCTCAGGACGCGCGTCCGCGATGGCCGCGCCGTCGTCCCCATCGAGCGCGGCGCCGCGGCCGGCTTCATGGTGCCACCGCAGCGCCAGGTCGAGGTCCGCCAGCGGGACCGGATCATCGTCTCGGAGCACGACGGCCGCATCATCGTCGACGACGCGCTCTTCCAGGAGGCCGCGGCCTCCTAGGCTCGTCTCCGACGAACTCACACGACCTTGAGCGGGCGGCGGGTGCAGATCCCGCCGTCCGCTCGTTGTTTACGGGCGCGTCGGCCGGACCGTCGCCTCGGGATCGACCGCTTGCGGTCCTCGCTCCGGGGAGGAACGTCCGGACACCGCAGGGCACCGCGCTTCCTAACAGGAAGGCGCCGACCGCGAGGTCGGTGACGGCACGTGCAGCAGAGAACAGACCAGCCGATGGACCTCGGATCGGTAACGGTCCGGCAGTCACAGGTGATGGGTGAAACGGTGGGGTAAGAGCCCACCAGCGCGGGCGGCGACGTCTGCGGCTAGGCAAACCCCGTGGGGTGCAAGGTCACGCAGCGTCCGCCCTCTTCGGAGGAAAGAGTGCCCGCTCGAGGACGCGGGTAGACCGCTCGAGGCCGTCGGCGACGACGGTCCCAGATAGATGACGGTCCACCGTCGCCGCGCGACTCGGCGGCGGGGACAGAATCCGGCGTACAGGCCGGCGCGCGTCGCAGGCCCCGTCTCATTCGTGAGGCGGGGCTTTTTCGTCCTCGAGGACGCAGGTGGCTCTTTGGAGGTGGGCACGCCGGAATGACCCGGCCGAACACAGACGTGTCCGCGGTAAGCGTGCAACAGCGGGCTACATGGCGTCTTTTCCCATCCTAGTGACGAACCCGAGCGGAGTACCGGCGGGGTCCTCGACGTATGCCACCGTCTGTCCACACGGCATCTCCCGTGGTGCTGTGACAGGACGCCCCCCTGCGGCTACAGCCCGGTCGAACGCCGCTTAAACGTCGGCGGCGTAGAAGGCCAGTTCGGCCCCCGACACCCGGCCGTCTTCGGGCTTGGGATAAGAATCTCTCATCATGAGGCTACCGGCCGCGTGGGAGGCCACCGAGATCCGGCCGTCGCTGCCGAGTTCAGCGGACCCATTCTCCTCGTCGTAGAGACGGGGCTCCAGGCTGAGCGCGTGACGGTAGAACTCGACCTCTTGGGCGACATCATTGACGTAGAGCACCGTCGTTGCAAGAGGCGTGTGAGTGTCAGTCATCGTGACGAGTCGCTGATGGTTAGGAGCCACGGAACCAACAATTCAGCCGGCCTCGAGGTCGGCTTAAGCGGTCAGATTCGTCAGCATACGCGACGACATTCGGCACAAGACGCAGATACGCTCCCATCGCAGCACTAGGCCTGGCAACCAAAAGAGAAGCCGCGCCCTCGAGGACGCGGCTTCGCAAACGGAATCGACCTCGAGGTCGCTACTCGGCCGGTACGATCGGCTCGGCCGCGGGCGCGTCGCCCTCGAGGCCGCCGTTGATCGGGGCCTCGATCGGGGCCGGAGCGCCGGCCGGGAGCTCGTCGGCGCGATCCTGAAGGATGCTGCTGCCGCCGCCCGCGCGCGGGATGAAGAAGGTGGTCATGACGCACAGCGCCAGAAAAGTCCAGCCCAGCGTCCAGGTCGCCTTCTCCAGAAAGTCCGGGGCCTGGCGAGCGCCCAGGATCTGCGTCGTCTGGCCGCCGGCGGCGATGCCGGCCAGGCCTCCGCCCTTCCCGCTCTGGAGCAGGACGACGAGCGCCATCAGCAAGGCGACAACGAGGATGAGGATGATCAAGAAGTAGAACATGATTCTGGCGCGGAGTCCGGCGAAGCTAGCCCCCCCACGACAGAAGACGCCCGCTCAACCTCCGTGAAGACGCTCGTCCTCAAGGGCAGCGGCGGCGACCAAGAGCGCGACGCACGACTTGGCGTCCTCGATCTCACCGCGCTGTGCCTTGCGGACCGCCTCCTCGAGGGCGAGCCAAAACGGCTCCACGAACTCGTCGTCGTCGGTGTGGACCTCCACGGCCTCGAGGTCGCGGGCCAAGAAGAGTGCGATCCACTCGTCGGAGTACCCGATCGCGGGATACGTGGTGCCGATTCGCTTCCAGGACGAGGCCTCGAGGCCCACTTCTTCGGCCAGCTCTCGCTTGGCGGCCACGAGAGGATCTTCGCCCCCATGATCGAGCTTCCCGGCCGGCACCTCCCAGAAGACGCGCTTCGGGCCGAACCGGAACTGCCGGATTAGGATCACACGATCGTTGTCGTCGACGGCGACCACGGCCGAGGCGCCGGGGTGCTTGATCCACTCCCGACCGGACTCTTGGCCGTTCGGCAGACGTACGCGGTCGCGGCGGACGTCGAGCAGGACGCCGTCGTAGACCTGCTCCGTGTCGATCGAGCGTTCTTCCAGGTCCACTACGTCAGGTGTAAGGCGCGGCTGGCCGCGATTTTCAACGGATCCACCGCCGGGGCGAGCGGCGGCGTGTACAACAGGTCGATGTCCTCGGCGAGCTCTCGAGCGGTCGCTTTCGACTGCACCAACGGAGCCAGGACGTTCGCCCTCAGCGCCGCGCCCTCGGCTCCCACGAGTTGGCCGCCCAGAATCCGCCCCGACCCTTTCTCGACAACCAACCGGACATCGATCGGTTTCGAGTCCTCGAAGGCGCCTGTCCGGCTCTTGTGCCGGATGTCCGCGGCGACGGCATCGATCCCCGCGTCTTGGGCCTGCGACAATGACAGGCCGACTGACCCGACCTCGATGCCGAACGCGAGCACCGCGACGGAACCGGCAAACGGCCTGAACCGATCGGCCGGCGTCATCGAGGTCGCGTTGCGAGCGGCCACGCGGGCCGTGCGCCGAGCCGTCGTCGCGAGGGGCCAGAGCACGCGCTGGCCATCAGGCGCTCGAGGGATCTCGACCACGTCGCCGCACGCCCACACCCTCTGCGACGACGTCCGCATGTGGTCGTCAACCTCGAGGCCGCCCTGCGAGCCGAGCTTGAGACCTGCCGCCTTCGCGAGCTCGGTCCGCGGTTCGATGCCGACCGACGCGATCACCATCTGGCACCCGATGATCTCGCCTGCGTCCGTGCGCACGGCCGTGACGCGGCCGTCGCCCGACGCCACGACCTCCGTGACACGCTCCGGCCGTACCGTGACGCCGGCCTCGAGGACGGCGTCGTTCAGCAAGTCGCTCGCTTCGCAGGCGACGGTCGAGTTGAGCACGCGACCGCTCGGGTCGAGAATCGTCGCACGGATTCCCCGGTCGCGCATCGCCTCCGCGGCCTCGAGGCCGACGTAGCCGCCGCCCACGACCACGACGTGCCGGACAGGCTCGGTCTCGAGCCACCGCTCGATCTGCTCCTTGTCGACCAGATCCCGCAGCTCGAACACGCCCGCCGCGTCTTCGCCATCGACCTCGAGGCGGCGTGCCTTGGCGCCCGTCGCCAGAATCACCCTATCGAACCGCTCCTCGCGCGTCGCGCCGAACTCGAGAGCATCGACGGTCAGCGTTCCCGTCCGGGCATCGAGGGCGGTGACGCGGTGATGGACAAAGACGTCGACGCCGCGCGACCGCTTCATCTCTTCGGGCGTGACCACGACCAGGTCGGCGTCGGGCGTGAGCCGGCCGCCGAGCGCGTACGGCAACTCGCACGTCCCAACGGAGATGTGCGGCCCCGCTTCGTACATCACGACCTGGGCGTCGGGGGCGCGCCGGGCGGCTTCGGCGGCGGCGGCGGGACCCGCGGCGAGTCCACCGATGACTGCGATCCTCATCAGGCCTCGAGGTCGGCGAAGGAGTCGGTCACGGCGTCGTGGGGGGCGTTGTCGGGGTGGTCGTGCGAGGCCGGCTCGAGGTGACTCGTGACCTGGACCCGGCTGTCGGGGAAGATCGCCTGTTGAGCGAGCTCCACCTGCGTCGCGCGTTCATGGGCCTCGACGAGCCGGAGGTGATCGGGCAGGAGCAGGTGCTGCTCGATCCAAACCTGGTCGTTGACGCGGCGGTGGCGGACGTGGTGGAATCCCTGGATGGTCCCGTCCTCGAGGGCGCGGTCCAGCACCTCGATCACCTGGCGTGTCGCCTCGGGGTCCGCCGTTTCCATCAACCCTCCGTAGGCCTCTCGGATCAGCCGGCCGCTCGTCCACAAGATGTTGACGCCGACCAAGAGCGCGACGACGGGATCGAGCCAGACCAAGTCGGTGAGCCACACCAGGCCGATCCCGACGAGCACGCCCAGGCTCGTCCACATGTCCGTCAGCACGTGGTGGCCGTTGGCGACCAAGACGATGGCGTTGGTCTGCCGCCCGATGCGCACGAGTGACAGACCCAACACCAGGTTGACGAGCGCGAGCCCACCCGTGATGAGCAACCCGATCCCGATCTGCTGGATCTCGGGGCCGCGGACGAGATCGATGGTGGCGGTCCACACGATCCCGATCGCCGCGAGCAAGATCAACGCGCCCTCGACGCCGGACGAGAAGTAGGCAATCTTGCCGTGCCCGTACGGATGCGACGCGTCCGGCGGCTGGGCCGCGTACCACAGGCTGAACCCCGCCATCGCCGTCGCCGCAAGGTGGACGACCGACTCGAGAGCGTCGGAGAGAATGGCCGTCGATCCTGTGAGGCGCCACGCAACCCCTTTCCCGACTAGCATGAGGACGGCCACGACCAAGCTGGCCGTCATCGCGATCCGTTGCTGCGACCGCGGATCGATCGAGGACGGATCGCCCTCGAGGTCGTGCGCGTGCGCGCCAGGTCCGTGCGTGTGCATCAGCATGAGTGTGGGACCCGACTCGCAGGTGCGAGTTTCCCACCGCCCTCCCCGCTCCCCATGACCCTCGACCACATCGGAATCGCGATCCGCCCCGAACACGCGGCGCTTTACAAACGGCTGCTGTCCTCGACGCCGTACAAAGCCGAGACCGTCGAGCGGGAGGGCGTCCGCACGCTGTTTTTCGGCGACGGCGGCCTCGAGGGCGTGGCGCCCAAGCTGGAGCTGCTCGAGGCCACGCGCGACGCATCGCCGGTCGCGACGTTCCTCGACAAGCGCGGCCCCGGCGTCCACCACCTCGCCTTCGAGGTGCCCGACCTCGAGGCCGAGATGGAGCGTGTCCGCGACCTGGGGATCCGCCTGCTGGCCGACGCGCCCAAGCCGGGCGCCGACGGCAAGCAGATCGTGTTCCTCCATCCGAAGGACACGGCGGGAGTATTGATCGAGCTCGTCCAGTCTGTGCGGAAGGCCCCAGAGTGGGTCGAGATCTCGACACCTGGCGGCCTTCTTGCCGTCCAGGTCTCCGGCCCTGCCGACGCCCCTCCCCTGCTCGTGCTGCACGGCGCGCTCGGCTCCACGGAGCTCGAGACCGACCGGCTCATCCGGGTCTGGGAAAAGACGTTCCGCGTCTACGGTCTCGACTTTAGCGGTCACGGCCGAAGCGCCGACCTCGAGATCGAGACGCCCGGCTGGCAGACGTACGTAGACGATGCAATAACGGCTTGCGACGAACTCGGCCTCGAGGCCGCCTCGGTCTTCGGCTTTTCGATGGGCGCCGCCGTCGGACTGGGGCTCGCGTGCCAGCGACCGGACCTCGTGGGTCGGCTCGCCAGCCACGGCGCCAACGTCCAGTGGACCGACCTCGAGGTCGAGGCCATGGTCGGGCCGATGCTCGCCCTCGAGGACGAGACCTCGTTCTGGGCACGGCGTCTCGAGGACGTGCACGGGAGCGGGTGGCGCCGACTCGTCGAGTCGACCGTCGCGTTTACCCGTGCGTTGCCCAACGCGCACCTGAGCGACGACGAGCTGTCCCAGATCGAATGCCCCGTCCTGATCTCCCACGGCGATTCCGATCGATTCTTCAATGTCGAGCACGCCCTCACCCTTCGCCGCTCGATCCCGGACTCGAGGCTGTGGGTCATCCCCGGCCTCGACCACCCGATCCAAGGCGTCGAGGTCGAAGCGTTCGCCTCGGCAGTTGGCGCGTTTCTCGCGGGGTAGCGCTCTCGAGACGCCGACCTCGAGGACGTCTAGAACCGGACGCGGATGCCGGTCGTCAGCGGGGCGTAGGGCGCCAAGTAGCTGCCCCGTCCTTCCAAACGCGTGTCCCCGACGAGCGGGAACCCCAGGGCGAGGGGGACCGAGATATCCGCGCCCAGAAGGCGGAAGCGGACGTCGAGGCCCGCCACCGCTCCGGCCTCGGCGCACCGTCCGCCGGGGCCGACGCCACCGTTGAAGCC
>NZ_JBARYR010000224.1:0-3105 GCF_049648075.1 Rubrivirga sp.
GTGACGTCGGCCAGAACACGTGGGAGGAGGTCAACCGCGTCGAGGCCGGGGGCAACTACGGGTGGAATACGGTCGAGGGGCCGGAGTGCTTCCAGGGCCGCCCCTGCGACCTCGATGCGTTCGAGGAGCCGATCACGGTCTACGCCCACGACGCCGACGGCGGGTTCTCGATCACAGGAGGGTTCGCCACGACGGGCTGCACGTCGCAGTCGGGCTGTAACCTCCAGGTGTACTACTACGGCGACTTTGTGAGTGGCCGCGTTTGGGTCATCAACTTCGAAAGCGACGGCTCCAGCGCCTCGGGTTCTAGCACTGCACGCAGCACCGGGACCGTCATCCTAGAGCCCGGAGTGAACGGAGCGCCCACGCTCTCGATCTCGTCGATCGACCCGGATTTCGGGGCGACTCCCCTCTTGACGGACTACTTCTCGGGAAGGGTCTACCGCCTCCTCAGCGCCTCCGTCTCCTCCGAGCCCGGCCTCGAGGCCGCCCCGCTCCTCACGCTCGCCGGCCCCAACCCCTTCCGCTCCGCCACGGCCGTCGCCCTCGAGGCCGAGGGCTCCGCTCGTGTGACCGTCCTCGACGCGCTCGGTCGAGAGGTCGCGGTGTTGTGGGACGGCCCTGGCGCACCGAGTCGGCTCGACCTCGAGGGCGCCGATCTCGCCCCGGGCCTCTACATGGTCCGCGCTCAACCAACGAGGTCGGACGCGACGGTTCGTGTCGTCCGCATGCGCTAGGCGTTTGATGCCTCGTCCTCGAGGCCGATACCTCTCGACCTTGGCTCACGCCACGACCCTCTCGCTTCCATGACCGTGCGCACGCTTCCCCTCCTCGTCCTCTCGACCGTCGCCGCGGTTGGGTTTCTGATCGCCACACCAGCTCCCGTCCAGGGCTTCTCCGGTGGCGCTCCACCCAACTTCGCGGGCAACATCGACCAGGCAAACGGGACGCCGCGGACGTGCGGCGTGAACGGCTGCCACGCGACGTTCGATCTGAACTCCGGGCCGGGCAGCGTGAGCATCTCCGCGCCCTCGACGGTGGCACCGGGCGACACCGTCCGGGTCACGGTCACGATCGACAACCAGACCGGATCGCGGCAAGGGTTCGAGGCGACCGTCCGGGACCCCGCAGACCCCGCGGCCGACGTGCCGGGCACGCTCGCCATCGTCGACCCCTCGAACACGCAGTTTGCCCAGGGAAACACGGGCTACGTCACGCACACGTCCGGCGGCACGTCGGAGACGGAGTGGCAGTTCGATTGGACGCCGGACGGCTCCGTCGGGACGGCGCGCGTCTACGTGGCGGGTAACGCGTCGAACGGCAACGGCGCCAGCAGCGGCGACCGCATCTACACGGCCACCGCCGACATCACCATCGCGTCGACGGCGGGGGAGGGGCGTCCACAGCTCGCCTTCCACGTCGATACGCCGCGTCCGCACCCGGTCCGCGTCGGAGCACCATCCGTCCTCGAGGTCGACCTCGAAGAGCCGGGTACCCTCAACGTCCGACTGGTCGACGGGCTCGGGCGGACCGTTCGAGACGTCGCGAGCGGCGACCGGCCGGCCGGCTCGCTGTCGCTGTCGCTGCCCACCGACGTGCCTCCGGGGACGTATTTCGTCGTCGTGCAAGGTCCCGGTGGCCAGCGGACGCAGCCGCTCGTTGTGGTTCGCTAGTCGGGCACGGGGGGATTCCCTCCGAGCGGTTTGTTCAGAGCGACCTCGGCGCCTGCCGATACATCCCGGGCGATCCCTGGTATGAGCTCTGAGTTCCGATTCCTCCCGCCCTGCCCCCCCGCCCGCGCCCGTCGCGGGACTCGAACTCATCGCTGAGCGGCTCGGGATGCCGTCGGCGATCCTGTACGGCGCCGGGCCTGCCGGACTGCTCCGCGCTCTCGCCGGTGTCGGGTCGCTCGCCGATGGCGCCTCGCTCCGCGCCCTGGCCGAAACCCTTGGGTCGACGCTTACCGTCCTCGACCCGCCCGGAGGCAGCTTCGCCGCGGGCATCCGGCTGGGCCATGACGAGGGCGCCTTGCTCGTCGTCTCGCCGACGCCGCCGACGCCGGGCAGCGATTGGGAAGAGACGTTCGGGGTCGCCGCGCAACTCGCCCTCAGCCTGGTCCGCGCCGAGGCCAACGACATGGACCGGTTGCCCCTTCTGCACGAGGTCGCGGTCCACCCGGGAGGGTTCGACGAGCGGCTGACCTACGCGCTGCAACGGTCGACGGAGATCCTCGGCCTCGATGCGGCCGCGTTTGCGCGCACGAGCGGCGGACGATGGATCCCACAGAGCTTGTTCGACCCGCTCAGCCGGCTCTTCACCGAGCGCTCGGCTCCGCTCGGCGAGATGTTCTGCGCCTACACCTCGAGGTCGGACGGGCCGCTTGCCATCGAGGACGCGTCGGCCACGTCGCTCGGGATCTCGTCGCCGCGGTCGTACATCGGAGCCCCCGTCTTCGTCGGCGGGCGGTGCGTGGGGACGTTCTTCGTCGCCGGCGTGGCCGCTCGCAAACGCCCGTTCTCAGACGAAGACCGAGCGCTGGTCGAGGCGCTGGCGCGGTGGGTCGGCGTGGCTCTGGCCGGCCGAGCCCTCGCGCGGCATCGTGCGGCGCGCATGGCCAACTTGACGGCGTTCTTCGACGGATCGCCGCTCGGCATGGGCGTGGTCCAGGTCATCGAGGGCGACCTCGATTTCGTCGCCATCAACACGGCGGCGGCTGAAGCGCTCGGGTCGTCTCCCGACGCCGTGACCGGACGCCGCGCGACCGACGTCGGTCTCAACTCGTCCCTCGTCCGAAAGTGGATCTCGGCATGTGAGGTCGCCTCGAGGACGGGCCAGAGCCGCCGCGTCGAGGTCGAGGTCGGGACCACGATGGGCCTGCGCCGATTGGTGACGACCGTCGCCCCGATGCCGAGCGCTGGCGACCCTCGGTACACGTTCGTCGTCGAGGACGTCACGACGCACCACTACGAGCGCCGGTCGAAGGAGGCCACGCCGTCGGAGCCGGACGAGATCCTGGATCAGTCGCCGGCCGCCCACTTCGCCGCCGACCTCGACGGGCGCATCACGCACGCCCGCGGCACCCTGGCCGACCGCGTCGGGCTGCGG
>NZ_JBARYR010000225.1:0-2491 GCF_049648075.1 Rubrivirga sp.
ATCGCGAGCGGCAGCGCCGCCAGCACGGTGCTCCGAACGGGGAGCGAGAGCGCCGCCGCGGGCCTGGTCACGCGCAGCACGCCCTCGAGGACGAGCGCGACGACGGTCCAAACCAGGACCGGGAGCCACAGGGCGTCGACGGACGCGCGGCCGAGATCGGCGAGCCAGGTGGGGTCAAACATCGGAGTCGTCCCCCAAGCCGTCGATCAGGCGGCGGATGTCGGCCTTCTCGTCGTCGCTCAGCGACTCGCGTTGCACGAGGGCCTGGACCAGGCTCGTGGACGAGCCGCCGAACACCTTGTCGAGCACGCCCGACAGGACGCTCGCGCGGACCTCCTCGGGCGAGCGCGCCGCGGAGTAGACGTAGGCCGTGCCCCGCGCTTGGAAGGTGAGGTAGCCCTTCTCGGCCAGGTTCTTCATGACCGTCATGACCGTCGTGTAGGCGACGCGGCGGCGCTGGGAGACGCGGTCGTGGACGTCGCGGGCCGTCGCCTGGCCCAGCGTCCAGACCTCGCGGAGCACCTCCATTTCGGTGCCGCCGAGAGGGAAGAGGGGGTTTCTCATGAGAGCGTTCGGAGTGTTAGTACTAAACATATAGTAGATGGGGACTCGGCACAAGTCTCCGCCGATCTTTTCTCTGCAATCCACCCGTACGCGTCCTCGAGGGCGATTCGTACATCGTCCTACCAGCCTCGAGAACGCCACTCGCCCTCGAGGGTGCCCCCCTTCGGCCCGCTGTCCCTGATCCCATCCTAGAGCAGACGCGACCCCTCTCTAGCGGCGGAGAGAGAGGCCCTCGAGGTCGAGATGTAGCATGGTCGGTCCGTCCTCGAGGTCGCCCCGAGCCCTGGCGATGCGATGGTCGTGGTACAACTCGGGGGCGGGGGGAGGGTAGCTTGGAGCCGCTGATTCCCTACTGTTTGTGGCCTCGAGCCGATCCGACCGATCCAACGACGACTGGCTCGAGGCTCTCGCCTCTGAGGGGCCTGAGCTGTCGGCGGCGCTCAACGACCTGCGCCCGATCCTGCTCCGGGCGCTCCACGTCACGCTGTCCCGCCGCGTCGACCGCGGAGCCGACTCGCTCGCGCAGGACCTGGTCCAAGACGCGCTCCTGCAAGTCCGCGACCGGGCCGGTCAATTTCGGGGCGACGCGCGGTTTACGACCTGGGCGCAAAAAGTGGCCGTCCACCTCGCACTGAGCGAGCTGCGTCGGAAGCGCTGGGAGGACGTCCCGCTCGACACACTCTTGGCCGAGCCGCCCCGTACCAAGGAGCCGGGCGCGGACGCCGTCCTCGAGGAGGCCGAGGCCGTCGGGATGGTCCGTCACCTGATCGCGACGGAGCTCACCGAGCGGCAGTCCCAAGCGCTCCAGGCCTACCTCGGTGGAATGCCGATGGACGAGGTCGCGAAACGCCTCGACACGAACCGGAACGCGCTCTACAAGTTGTTGCACGACGCCCGCCTGCGGCTGCGAAAGGCGTTCGAGGACCGCGGCCTGACGCCCGATGACCTCTTGAGCTCGTAAGTCCCGGCCACGTTACCGCGTCCGTCCGCCATGACCCTCTCTGTCGATAGCCTCCGAATGCTCGTCGCGAAGTCGCTCGCGACGTCGGACGAGGAGACGTCGTGCGGAGAGTGCGACCTCGAGGTCGACCGGTTTGCCGAGATGACGTTGGCCGGCCTCGATGCGGCGGAGGCGTTGCCCATCGTGGAGGAGCACCTGGCGGGGTGCCCGTGCTGCCGCGAGGAGTACGAGGCGCTGCTGGACGCGTTGCGTGCGGCGGAGCGCGCGGACCAGGCGTGGTGGCGCCGCTGGCGGTCGCGATCGAGGTAGGGAACGGCTTGGAACCGTTGACGTAACGGAGGGGCGCTCACCTTTCGCACATGGACACGCCCTCGCCGCTCGCGGACCTCGCCCTGTTGGCTCTGGTCGTCGCCCACGGCACCGACGGCGCCCTCGACCCCAGGGAGACGCACGAGATGGTCCACCAGCTCGACGTGATGTCGGGGTGGCTCGAGGAAGCGCACAGCAGCTCGGACCTGAGCGCGCTCGTTCAGCAGGCGGTCCGGGCGTACGGGGACGTCCGCGTGGTCGGCCTCGACGACGTGGTGGCCCGGGTCCGTGACACGCTCTCGCTCGACGACCGCGCTCGGGCGCACGCGTCCCTGGTCGAGGTCGCCGACGCCGACGGCACGCTCCACACGATGGAGAAGACGTTCTTGCGCCACGTCGCTGAGGCCTGGGGGCTGGACTAGGCAGCGCGTCGGTCCTCGGCCTCGAGGACACGGTCCACGGACTCAGTGACGCTCCGACCTCGAGGTCGGGAAAGGGGTGGAAATCGCGGCCGGGTCGATGCACCTTCGAGGTCGAACAGCTTTCTGCGCTCGTGATCCATCGCCGCCGCTTTCTCGCCTCTGCCGGTGCCATCGCCGTCGGGACCGCCGTCCCGTCCGCGGCCCTTCCGGCCCCGCTCGCCGCCCACGGCTTGGA
>NZ_JBARYR010000226.1:0-5007 GCF_049648075.1 Rubrivirga sp.
CAGGTTGACCGCGTTCGACAACAGGACCAGCCCGAAGATCATCCGCAGCAGGTTCCGTCGCAGAACGAGGTAGACCCCGGACGCGAACAGGACGCCGGTGAGCAGGGCGAGCAACAGTTGCATCAGACGGCGGGTTTGGGACGCGGGGCCGCGCGCTCGAGGGCGAGCACGATGGTGAGCACGAACCCGATCACGGCCAGGAACACACCGATGTCAAACAGGAGCGGCGTGCCCAGCTTGAGCGGCGCGAGTCCGTCGCCGAGATAGAGCGTCATCCACTGGCCGGTCAGGAACGCCTCGTTCGCGGCGATGGCGAACAGCCCGCTCACGACCGCGATCGCCAGGCCGACGCTCATCAGGTCGCGCGGGTCGACACGGAGCAGCCGACGGGTCGCCGTCGCGCCAAACGCGATCAGGTAGAGCGCGAACGCGCCCGAGGCGACGAGTCCGCCGATAAACCCGCCACCCGGCTCGTTGTGACCGCGCCACAGCAAGAACAGCGAGACGACCAACAGGAGCGTGATCAGCAGGCGCGTCGCCGTGCGTAAGATCACCGAGCCCTCGACCTCGAGGGTGGGCAGCGGCGGCGTCTTGCCGGCCAGCACCAAGACGTGGGCACCGAGCGCCGCCACGGCCAAGACGACCACCTCGCCGAAGGTGTCGAGCGCCCGGAAGTCGACCAGGATCACGTTGACCAGGTTGCGGCCGAAGCCGCCGGGCACGCTCTCGGCTTCGTAGAACGCCGCGAGCGATGTGTCGAACGGCGTCGACGCGACCGCGAGCGACAGCGTGGTCACGACGACGCCCGCTCCGACCGCAAGGGCTGCGCTGGCCGCCCTCGAGGCCGCGCCCTCGTCGCGCTCGGCCTTGATGAACGGCAGGTGCCGCAAGACCAGCAGGATGATGACGACGATCAGCGTCTCGACCAGCATCTGGGTCATCGCCAGGTCCGGCGCGCCCAACCCGAGGAAGATCAGCGCGACGCTGAACCCGACCACGCCGAGGGCCGTGACGGCCAGCATCCGCGACCTCGAGGTCGCTGCCGCCAAGGCTCCGGCCACGATGAGCCCGGCCAGCGCCCACTCGTGCGGCAAGACCTCGCCCCACGCCGCGCCGACCTCGAGGCCGACGCCTTTGACGAGGAAGACGGTGCCGGGCAGGATCACGACGGCCGCGACGAGCCAGATCAGGTAGCCGCGCAGGCTCCCGTTCTGCAACAGCCGCGTCTGCCAGCCGGCGACGGAGAGCAGCCCGCTGAGCGCGCCGAAGTAGCCGCGCTCGGGGCCGAACCGCGTCAACGGGTCCAGCTTTGCCAAGGCGCCGCGGATGCGGTCCCACTGCCAATAGGCCAGGATGCCGAGGGCGGTCGTAAAGATGCTGAGGTAGAGCGCCGGCCCGAACCCGTACCACAGCGACAGCTTGACCTCGAACGGGAAGCCCAGGATGCCCGTCACGGCCGACGCGACGAGGGGCTTGGGCAAAAGCGTCGGGAACAAGCCGAACAGCAACCCAATGCCCGCCAGGATGGCCGGGCCGATCCACATCGAGGGCGGCGCCTCGTGCGCGGTCTTGGGCGTCTCGGTTTTGGCCCCGAAGAACGGCCGCAGGACCACGATGCCGGCCGCCGCGATCGTGAGCGCGTTCGCCAGAACCGCAGCGCCGGGCAGGATGAGGTCCGCGCCCTCGAAGCCGAGCTTGGCCTTGTACGCCAGCTCCTTGCCGACGAACCCGAACAGAGGTGGGACGCCGGCCATCGACAGGCCAGCCAAGACAGCGGCGCCGAAGGTGAACGGCATCGACCGGCGGAGACCGCCCAGGCCCAGCACCTCGCGCGTGCCAGTCTCGTGGTCGACGGACCCGGCGATCATGAACAGCGCGCCCTTGTACAGCGCGTGGACCAACAAGAACACGACGGCGGCCTTGATGCTCTCCTCGAACGACAGCCCGACCAAGAGAGTCAGCGTGCCGAGCGCCGTCACCGTGGAGTAAGCCAGGATCTTTTTGAGGTCGGTCTGGCGCAGCGCCCAGAACGCGCCCAGCAGCATCGTGGTCGCACCGACGGTCGACAACGTGAACGTCCACAGGGCCGTGCCGCCCATCGTCGCGTCGAGCCGCATCAGCAGGTAGACGCCGGCCTTGACCATCGTCGCCGAGTGGAGGTACGCGCTGACCGGGGTCGGCGCGGCCATCGCGTTCGGCAGCCAGAAGTGGAAGGGGAACTGGGCGCTCTTGGTGAACGCCCCGAGCGCCACGAGCGCGAAGGCCAACGGATACAGCGTGTGCCCTCGGACGACGTCGGCGTCCATCGCGGTCAGCTCGAACGTCCCGCCTCCGGCGATTCCCAGGACGATGAACCCGCCCAATAGCGCGAGCCCGCCGCCGCCCGTCACCAACAGCGCCTGCAGCGCCGACGTCCTCGACTCTTCGTAGTCGTGCTTGAACCCGATCAGCAGGTACGACGCGAACGACGTCAGCTCCCAGAAGACGAAGAGGGCGATCAGGTTGCTCGAGAGGACCAGCCCGAGCATCGCGCTCATGAACATCAAGAGGGCGAGGTAGAACCGCCCCAGGTCCTTGTTGCCCTTGAGATAGCCGCCCGCGTAGATCACGACCAGGGTTCCGAGCCCCGTGATCAGGAGCACGAACAACAGGCTCAGCCCGTCGAGGTAGAGCGAGACGTCGACGCCGAACGACGGCACCCAGGGCGTGCTCTCGACGACCGGGGCACCGACGGAGATCGCCGGGACCTTGGCGACGAAGTACGCGAACAGCCCGGCCGGTAGCAAGGCCAGCGCCCACCCCGTCCGGTCGCCCAGCGCTCGGTAGACGAACGGGGCGACGAGCGCGACGGCGAACCCTGCGAGGATGGCAACCAGCATTACGAGCGGGGGGCCTCGTCCTCGAGGTCGGAACGCCGGTCGGCCTCGAGGTCCGTGACCGGCTCGGGATCCGCCGAGAACGGGCGGCCCGCGGCGGCCTCGAGGTCGTCGGCGAGCTCGTTGAAGCGCGTGCCCTCCCACAGCCGGAGCGCGCCGCTCGCGGCCGCGGCTCGGCCGACGACGTGGGCCGAGATCGGGGCGGTCAGAAACAGGAACGCGACCGTCGCCACGGCGCGGACGGTCACGCCGGGCTCGGCAAAGACCAAGGCGACGGCGACCAGGATCAGGCCGGCGCCGAGCGTTCCGGCCTTGGTCGCCGCGTGCATCCGCATCGGCAAGTCCGGCATGCGCACTACGCCGATGGCAGCGACCAAGACGAACCCTGCGCCGAGGAGGACGAGAGCAGAAGCGAAGAGGTCGATCACAAGTCTGAGCTCGAGGACGGGGCCTGCGTCGAGATGGGGTCAGCAGGCGTCTCCTCGATGTACCGCCCGAACGCGACCGTCGCTAGGAACGCGATGAGTGCGAGCACGAGGGCGGCGTCGAGGTAGGCGGTCACGCCGGTCACCAGCGTCCACAGCGCGATCGTCGCGACGGCGAGGTACGCCACCATGTCGAGGGCGACCACGCGGTCGGGCAAGCTCGGGCCCCGGACGAGGCGGACGAAGACGAGCACGAACGCGAGTCCCAACAGGGCAAACGCGACCGCGGCGGGCCAGGGAAGGGCGTCCATAGGTAGGTGGGTGACGTCGGCTCAGGATAAACCCGAGCTCCGGCGCGGAGTGTGCTTACAAGTGAAACAACGCGTCGAGCAACCCGAGCGTCGACCCCTTGCGTTTGACCGCGACCGTCGGGACGTCGGCGGTACGCACGAGTTGCTCGGCGACGCTGCCCAGCAGGACGGCGGCCGTGTCGGTCCGGCCCCGCGTCCCGACCATGACCAGGTCCGCCTCGAGGGCGGCCGTCTCCCGGCGGATCGCGTCGGGCACGTCGTCGCTGCCGGCCAGGTGGCGGACCGAGCGGAGCCCGTGCAGGTCGAGCCGTGCCACGAACCGCTCGAACCGGTCCTCGGCGTGGAGCCGGACCTGACGCTCGAACTCGTCGTGGTTCAGGTCGAGCTTGAAGTACGACGTCGGGATCGGGTAGACGTGCAACAGGTGGACCTCCTCGAGGCCAGCGCTCTCGGCGAACGCGGCCGCGACCTCGACGGCGTCGGCCGCGTGGTCGGAGAAGTCGACGGGGACCACGATGCGGCGGATCGCCGGCGGGACGTCGGGCGGGACGACCAGGACCGAGCACGGGGCCTTCCGGGCCAGCTTCTCGGCGATCGTGCCGCCGTCGTGGTCGCGGCAGACGACGACCAGGTCGGCACCGTCCGAGGCGAGCCGGAGGATCTCCAGGAGCGGCGAGCCCTCCAAGAGCATGCGCGAGACGGCCGTGCTGTCGGGCGCGTCGAAGTGGTCCTCGACGACGTCCTCGATGCGGCGGCGGGCCTCGACGCGGGCGTCCTCGAAGGACTGCCGGTAGATCGGGTAGAGGTCGCCGAGCGACGACGGCGACGGGAGCACGTGGGTAAACCGGACGCGGTCGGACTGGGCCATCGACGCGACGAGCGCCGCGTAGTCGACGACCGAGTCGTCGTAGCCATCGAGGCCGAGGCCGACGATGATGTCTTTGTACCTGTACATGGGTCTCTCGGTGGGCCGTCCTGTGACGGCGGGTCGGGTCCCGCCGGACCGCTCCGACGGGGCGCTCTGGCGAGCGGGGCACGCGTCTACCGGCCGGGCCGGTCTAGCGCTCGCGTTCGGAGACCACCAGGAGCCCGAGCCACGCTCCACGCGCACAGACCACTCGGCCGTCGGGGCAGATGTTTTGAGAGTGGGGGCGCATCGGAGAAGCGTCGCGTGGACGGCTCCAACGCCCAAGCTTTGGCTTGGTTACCGCCTCTCGCCCGTATGAAGCCGGATTCACGCCCTCGAGGACGGGCCAGACATCGCGGCGCGGCGTCCGACGGACCGGCCTCGAGGACGGGCACGGCACGCCGTGCCCCTACGGATCTGCCTCGAGGGCGACCGGAACCATTTCGCGGCCTCGAGGCCACGCGCCCAATCCCCAATCCCCAATCCCC
>NZ_JBARYR010000227.1:0-1962 GCF_049648075.1 Rubrivirga sp.
TCGAGCGCCACCACCTGCCCATCGCCGGCTTCCGCGACGACCTCGACCTGGAGGCCGACCCGCTCCCCGACGATGCACCGAGCGCCGAAGGCCGAGACGTCCTCTTAGTGGACGACGTCATCTTTACAGGCCGAACCATCCGGGCCGCCCTCGACGCTGTCCTGCGCTACGGCCGCCCTCGCTCTATCCGCTTAGCCGTGCTAGTCGACCGAGGCCACCGCGAGGTTCCCGTCCACCCCGACTTCGTCGGCCGCGTCATCCTGACCAAGCACAACGAGCGCGTCGTCGTCCACCCCGACGTCCCAAGTGCCGTCCTGGTCGATTAGCACGTCTCGTCCTCGAGGGCGAACTCTATCGAGGACGAGAAGACCGAGACGCCCTCGAGGGAGCGCCGCATCGAGGGCGAGACCCCCTGCGAGACGAGTCGGCCTCGAGGTCGGACCCGCCTAGGCGTCGCCGTCCGTGTAGATGCGGACTTCCTGACCCGGGTTGAGTGTCCCGCCCGCCGCCGGCTCCTGTCGCGTGACTTCGCCCGACTCCGCGCGGGGCGAGTCCACCCACAGCTCCGCGTCCTTGATCTGACGCCGAGCGTCCGACACCGACGACCCGACCACGTTCGGCACCCGCACGTTGCGCCCGTTCTCGACGCCGGGGCTGATCCACAACGTGATCCGCGTCCCGACCGGCACAGAGCTTCCGTTCGCCGGCGACTGTCGCGTCACCGTGTTCTCGTACGGCGTCCGCACCGAGTCCATCTCGACCCGATCCACCACGAGCCCACGATCCGATACGTCCTCCCGTGCTTTCCCCTCCGAGAGCGAGACCACGTCCGGGACCACGACCAACTGCTTCGGGCTCACGTTGACGTAGTAGTAGATCCGCCGTCCCGGCTTCACCGTCGTACCAGCCGATGGGCTCTGGTCCACGACCACATCTGCCTCCACGTTTGGATTGTACGGCTGCTCCGCGTACTCGCCCTCGAGGCCGGCCACGCGCAGCACACTCTGGGCGTCGTCGGGCGTCATCTCTCCCACGTCCGGGACCTCGACCGCCGCATCGTGCCGCGTCCAGATCGGCATCGCGGCAAAGTTGAACAGGAGAGCGAACACGACCAGCCCTAGGCCGATCGAGATCAGGCCGAGCCAGAAGGCCCGATCGGTGAGCAGTGCACCGAGTCCCTTGCGGTCAGATCGAGCCATCGTAGAAGAGGAAGACAGTCAAGTGTCGAATGGCTCTCAAGATAGATAGGTCAGGCACGGACCCGGCCTCACAACACGCTCACTCCCTCTCCACCGACTGTGCATGGACACCCGCCGAATCGACCCGTACCATGGGCTCCGCAGCAGGGAGAACGTCGCTCAGCGATCGCCCGCCCACTGCACTGTTCTAGACACGCTGACGGATATGGATGCCAAGCGCACCAATCGGCACGAAGGGTTTATGAACCTCTCGAAGTCGCTTGCGAAGCTCGGCAACCTCCCGTACCATGGGCTCCCCTCGAATGAGGGGCAGGAGCTTCGCCGTCTGGCAGTCGCCAGGCACTCCAATCGAATAGAGAAGAGAAAACGAAGCGCTTGACTGTCGGTTACGAGTTCCGTAGTTTGGCAGAACGCCCCGGGCGCAAAGCCGGTTTTGCCGGCCTCGTCTGAGGCACCGTTCCTTGAGAGATTGGAAGCATAGCGAGCCCTCGTCGGCCGCTCTGACCGCCCGCTTCGGCGTGGCGCGATGGCGGACCAGACGAGACAAAGTCAACCCGGACTGCTTCGGCAGTCCAAGAAAGAAAGCTCAACAGCAGGCTGTACCCGAGAGGGTATGGCAACTCGATCCCTGATCTTGAACCTTCGGGTTCTTTCAGGAGATCATTCTCTTCTACTACGGAGAGTTTGATCCTGGCTCAGGACGAACGCTGGCGGCGGGCTTAACACATGCAAGTCGAACGAGAAGCCGGGTGCTTGCACCTGG
>NZ_JBARYR010000228.1:0-2128 GCF_049648075.1 Rubrivirga sp.
CGGTACGAGTCGGCCAGGTTGACCAGTCGCTCCGTCGCGTCGTCGCGGCGGTCGAAGAGCACGTCCTCGACGGCCGTCTTGAGCTCGTCCTCGAGGTCGTCGTAAACCGCGAGTTGGCCGGCGTTGACGATGCCCATGTCCATGCCCGCCTGGACGGCGTGGTAGAGGAACGACGAGTGCATGGCCTCGCGGACAGGCTCGTTGCCACGGAACGAGAAGCTCAGGTTCGAGACGCCGCCAGAGACGCGTGCGCCAGGCAGATTCTGCTTGATCCAGCGCGTGGCTTCGATAAAGTCGATCGCGTAGCGCCGGTGTTCTTCGAGACCGGTCGCGACGGCGAACACGTTGGGGTCGAACACGATGTCCTCCGGCGGCACACCGACCTCGAGGACGAGAATGTCGTAGGCGCGCTGGCAGATCGTCTTGCGCCGCTCCAACGTGTCGGCCTGTCCGTCCTCGTCGAACGCCATCACGATCACGGCCGCGCCGTAGTCGCGGGCTCGCGTGGCCTGCTCACGGAAGGCGTCCTCGCCCTCCTTCATCGAGATCGAGTTGACGACCGGCTTCCCGGGAATGCACCGCAGCCCGGCCTCGATGACCTCCCACTTCGACGAGTCGACGACGACAGGAACACGGGCGATGTCGGGCTCGGACATGGCGAGCAGCAGGAACCGCTCCATCGCTGCTTCTGAGTCCAGCAGCCCCTCGTCCATGTTGACGTCGATCATCTGGGCGCCGGCCTCGACCTGCTGGGCCGCGACCTCGAGGGCGGTGTCGTACTCGTCGTCCTTGATGAGACGCGCGAAGCGGCGCGACCCGGTCACGTTCGTCCGCTCGCCAACGTTGACGAAGTTGGTCTCGGACCGGATCGTGAGCGTTTCGAGGCCGGCGGCGCGGAACGTCTTGGTCGGCCTCGAGGGCGAACGTGGCGCTAGGCCTTGGACGGCGTCAGCGATGGCACGAATGTGAGCTGGCGTCGTCCCGCAGCACCCGCCGACGAAGTTGAGCAGGCCGTCCTGAGCGTAGGCGCGGGCTTGCTCAGCCATGAACGCCGGCGACTCGTCGTAGCCGCCCAACTCGTTCGGCAAGCCGGCGTTTGGGTAGAGGCTCGTGTACGCCGGCGTGACGTTCGACAGCTCCTCGATAAACGGCCGCATCTGAGCCGAGCCCAACGCGCAGTTCAGCCCGACGCTCAACAGGTTCGGCGCGTGGGCCAACGACGTCGCGAACGCCTCGACGGTCTGCCCCACCAACGTCCGCCCCGACTGGTCGACGATGGTGCCGGACAGCATCACCGGCGGCAGCGAGCCGGTCGCGCGCTGGTGCTCGCGCAGAGCCACGACGCACGCCTTGGCGTTCAAGGTGTCGAAGATGGTCTCGACCAAGAGCACGTCCGCCCCGCCATCCACCAACCCCCGGATCTGCTCCGCGTACGCGTCTTTCACTTGGTCGAACGTGACCGCGCGGAAGCCCGGGTCCTCGACGTCGGGCGACAGCGACAGCGTCCGGTTCATCGGCCCGATGGAGCCGGCGACGAACCCGGGGCCGCCCTCGAGGTCGTCACACGCCGCGCGGGCGAGGCGGGCAGCCTCGACGTTGAGCTCGTAGGCTAGGTCCTCGAGGTCGTAGTCGGCCAGCGAGATCGCCTGAGCGTTGAACGTGTTCGTCGTGACCACGTCGGCGCCGGCCTCGAGGTACTGCCGGTGGACGTCCCGGATCAGGTCGGGCTGCGTCAGGACCAGTAGGTCGTTGGCACCGGCGAGCGGCGGTCCCCAATCGGCGAAGCGGTCACCCCGGATGTCGGCCTCGGTGACGCTGGCGTTCTGGATCATCGTCCCCATGGCCCCGTCGAGGACGAGGATGCGGCGGTCGAGGAGCGAGCGAAGCGTGTCGGCGGAGGGCACGGCGTATATCGTGGGGGATCGCCCCAAACTAGCCGGCGGGCCGAACGGGCGCGTCGAGGACGCGTGCAGTCCGGGTACTCCCCACACCACGATGTCCGACGACAACGACAAGGCCGAGAGCAACCAGAAGACCGGCTGGCAGAAGCAGCACGGCGACGAGCAGGGCGGCGGAGGCGGCGGCTCAGGCGGGGGCGGCGAGACCAAGCACGCGGCGGGGGAGACGG
>NZ_JBARYR010000229.1:0-2557 GCF_049648075.1 Rubrivirga sp.
GTGTTCGGGTTCCTGTCCCGGAGCTTGTTCACCATGTTCGCTGAGGACGCCCGGCTCATCCCCGAGCGGTCGTTCTCGGGCTTGCTCGCCGAATACCGCGACCACCTCGACGTACTCCACGACGCACTCCAAGACCTCTGGCAGACGATGGGCGCGGGCGGCTTTTCGGCTGCGCTCAAGGCGAAGCTCCGCCGGTTCAACGGCGGCCTTTTCGCCGAAACTGACGCGCTCGCCCTCGATGCCCGTCAGCTCGACCTTCTGCTCGCCGCTGCCGAGGCGGACTGGCGAGAGGTCGAGCCCGCCATCTTCGGGACGCTCCTGGAGCGCGCTCTCGATCCCCGCGAGCGCCACAAGCTGGGCGCCCACTACACCCCCCGCGCCTACGTCGAGCGGCTCGTCGTCCCCGCTGTTGTCGATCCGCTTCGTGAGGAGTGGGATGCCACCCAGGCTGCCGTCGCCCAGATCGAAGCCGAGGCCGCTGAGACGGCTCCCGAAGGAGGTAACGCTCGCGATGCTCACAATCGGGCCACCCGGAAATCGGTCCTCACCGAGCTGCGGAAGTACCTCACGCGGCTCACCTCCGTCCGCGTGCTCGACCCGGCCTGCGGGTCCGGCAACTTCCTCTACGTGACGCTGGAGCACCTCAAGCGGATCGAGGGGGAAGTCCAGGCCGCGCTCGCCCAGTACGGCGCCGCCGGGCTCGACCTCGAAGGCGTGGCTGTGACCCCAGCGCAGCTCTTGGGAATCGAGGTCAACCCACGCGCGGCGGCCATCGCCGACCTCGTGCTCTGGATCGGTTACCTCCAGTGGCACCTCCGCACGCACGGCGGCCCGCAGGGGCTCTCCGACCCCGTGCTGCGGGCCTACGGCAACGTCGAGAATCGCGATGCCGTCCTCGCCTATGACGCCAAGACGCCCCGCCTCGACGACGACGGCGAACCCGTCACGACGTGGGACGGGCGGACGACCAGGCCGCATCCTGCCACGGGCGAGGAAGTCCCCGATATGAGCGCCCTCACGACGGTCTATGACTACGAGGGTGCTCGCCCCGCCGACTGGCCCCAGGCCGACTTCGTCATCGGCAACCCGCCGTTCGTCGGCAACAAACGGATGCGGGACACGCTTGGCGACGGCTACACCGAGGCGCTGCGGAAGGCGTACCGCGACGTGCCGGAGTCGGCCGACTTCGTGATGTACTGGTGGCACAAGGCGGCCGAGGCCGTCCGTACGGGCCGCGCGGAGCGGTTCGGGTTCATCACGACAAACTCGATCACGATGACCTTCAACCGCCGCGTCGTCGAGCACCACCTCGACGCCGAGCCCCCGCTGGCGGTTGCCTTCGCCGTGCCGGACCACCCGTGGGTCGATGCCGCGCTCGGCGCCGCCGTGCGTGTCGCGATGACCGTCGGAGTCCCCGGCACTGCGGACGGCGAGCTTGCCGAGGTCGTCCGAGAGGGGAAGGGAGAGGACGACGACGCCCGGAGCGTGGAACTTGCCGTCACCCAGGGCACGATCCACCCCGACCTGAGCGTCGGGGCCGACGTGTCGGGAGCGGAGCCGCTCAGGGCTAACGACGGGCTCAGCTTTATGGGTCTGATTCCCCTTGGGACCGGCTTTCGGCTCGATGCCAACGACGCCAGGCGGTTGGGCTACGACCCGGACGCCCTTCCGTCCACGATCCGTCGGTACAAGACCGGCGGCGACATCGCGCGGAGCCAGCCCGACCGGCTCCTCATCGACTTCTTCGGGTCGGGCGTGGACGAGGCGAGGTCCGAACACCCGAGCCTCTATCAGCACCTCCTCGACGAGGTAAAACCGTTCCGCGACAACCAGAAGCGGAAATCGTATCGGGAGCGGTGGTGGCTTCACGCCGAGGCTCGGCCCGAGCTCCGTGCGTCGCTCGACGGCCTCAACCGCTTCATCGCCACCGTCGAGACCTCGAAGCACCGCTACTTCGTGTTCCTCGACGCCGAGGTCCTGCCGGACCAGAAGCTCCGCGTCGTGGCCCACGAGGACGCCTACGTCTTGGGGGTGCTCTCCAGCCGCGCCCACGTTGTGTGGTCGCTCGGGGCGGGAGGGACGCTGGAGGACCGGCCGGTCTACAACGGGTCCCGGATCTTCGACCCCTTTCCGTTCCCCGACGCGACCGACAAACAGCGCGAGACCATCCGCCAACTCGGCGAGCGCCTCGACGCCCACCGCTGGCGGGTCCAGTCGGACCACCCGACGCTCACGCTCACCGGGCTCTACAACGCCCTCGGCGCCGTCCGCGAGGGCCGCGAGATGAGCAAGAAGGAGCGGACGGACTACGAGCGCGGGCAGGTTGCCATCCTCCGCGAAACGCATGACGCCCTCGATGCCGCTGTAGCCGATGCTTACGGCTGGTCCGTCGGCCTGAGCGACCAACAGATCCTCGTCCACTTGGTCGCTCTCAACGCGGAGCGCCAGGCCGAAGAAGCCGCCGGGCGCGTCCGCTACCTCCGCCCGGCCCTCCAGGCCCCCGGCGAGACGATTCAGGCCGAGATCACCCTCGATACGCCCACGGCCGCCGCCAGCG
>NZ_JBARYR010000230.1:0-4098 GCF_049648075.1 Rubrivirga sp.
GCGACGTCGTGAGCCGCGAGGCCAGTGTGGCTGGCGACTCGAGCGCGCTTCGCTCGACGACCACCCAGCGGCTGCGCCGCCGCCTGCGGGGCGACCTCGACCAAATCGTCCTGAAATCGCTCCGCCAAAACCCCGAGCGCCGGTACCGAGGTGCCGCCGAGCTTGGGGCCGACGTCCAGCGCCATCTCGACGGGCTCCCCATCGAGGCCCGGCCAGAGTCGGTCGGATACCGTCTAGGAAAGTTCGTGCGGAGAAACCGGGCGTTGGTGGCGGCGGCGGCGGTGGCCTTGATCGCGGTCGTTGGCGGGGCCGGTGTGGCGCTGTGGCAGGCGGGAGAGGCGCGGGCGGCTCAGAGCCAGGCCGAGATCGAGGCCGCGACGGCGGACGAGGTCTCGACCTTCGTCACCGGTCTGTTCAGCGCCGCTGACCCCGACGAAGCGCAGGGCGACACCCTCACGGTCCTCGCCGCGCTCGGCCTCGGTGCCGAGCGCGCGCGAGTGGACTTGGCCGATCAGCCCGACGTCCGCGCGGCGGTCCTACAGACCATCGGCGACGTCTACCGTGACCGGGGCCGGCTCGATCTCGCCGACTCCCTCCTCACCGAGGCCGCCGCCATCGACGCCGCCCCCCGCGTTCGCGCCGACGCCCTCGAGGCCCTGGGCATCTTGCGTCAGGCCCAGGGCGAGTACGCGGCGACGGACTCGCTCTACCAACTCGCTCTCGGTCTCCGACTCCATGACCTCGGCCCAGACCACCCCGACGTCGCGAGTTCGCACCAAGCCATCGGCGTGCTCCGCCGGTACCAGGGCGAGTATGAGCAGGCCGTGGCCTCCTTCCAGCGCGCACTCGCGCTCCGGGACCGCTTGGGCCTCGAGGACGACGCCGAGTACGCGACCGGCCTGAGCGCGCTCGGTGTCTCTCTCACCCGCCTAAACCGCATCGACGAGGCTGACAACGCCTTGCGCCGGTCGATCGGTCGGTTCCGCGTCCTCGAGGGCGACTCGAGCCTGTCCCTGGCCAGCGCTTACAACAACCTCGGCACGCTCGACCACCGCCGCGAGGACTACCCCGCGGCCGAAGCCAACTATCTCCGGGCCATCGACGTCTGGCGTCGCATTCTGGGGCCGGATCATCCGAACGTGGCGATCGGCCTGTCGAACGTGGCCTCGATGTACATCATGGTCGATGAGCCGGGTCGCGCCCGGCCATTCCTCGAGGAGTCGCTCGCCCTCTTCCGGTCTCGCTACCCCGAGACCCACCCCGAGGTCTCGTTCACGCTCGTCACGATGAGCACGCTCGAGCGAATCGACGGCGACCTCGGGGAGGCCGCTCGGCTCGCTCGCCAAGCCCTAAGCGCCTACGCCGAGACCCTGCCTCCCGACCACCCGTACGTCGGCGACGCGCTCCACGGGCTTGGCAGGACGCTCCGGCTTCAGGGCGACCCCGACGTGGTCGGCGTCTACCGCCGCGCGCTCGCCGTCTTCGAGGACGCGCTCGCGCCCGACGACTCGAGACGATTCAGCGCCGAGATCGAGCTGGCCGAGATCCTGGCGGACCGAGGACAGATGGAAGAGGCCCGTCGCCTCGCCCAGACCGCATTGCCGCACGCCCTCGAGGCCGAAGACGAGGAGCGGATCAGGTCGGCTCGGGCGATCTTGAACGGATCGTGGGGCGGCGCCTCCAATCCGTCCTCGAGGTCTGATCCTCTGCGGTACTGACTCCATCTCCTTATGGCTGAAGGCCATCCCATCGACTACATCGAGTTCTCCGTCCTCGACCTCGAGGTCGCCAAGCAGTTCTACGGGTCTGCGTTCGGGTGGTCGTTCACGGACTACGGACCGGCCTACGCTGGCATTCAAAGAGAGGGCGGAGGCGAGATGGGAGGCTTCGCCCTGGCCGATGATGTCTCAACGGGCGGCCCACTCGTGGTGCTGACGTCTGATGATCTGGCCGAGAGCCAGGCGGCCGTCGAGGCCGCTGGTGGAGAGATCTCGACCCCCGCCTTCGATTTTCCAGGTGGCCAGCGCTTCCACTTCCGCGACCCGAGCGGCAACGAACTCGCCGTGGCGAGCTACGGTCCCGTCGAGTAGCCCAGGAAGTCGCCGTGCCGCCAGAGGGTCTATGCCTCCCCCGCCGGCGCCATCGGCCCGACCTCGACGTCGGACGGCGCGTCCTCGAGGCCGGCACCGGCCGGAACGGTCTCCAACGTGACGCCGCCGTCCGGCGCCGCGTCGATCACGACCGAGTCGCCCGGCGACACGAGGCCGCCCAGGATCTGCTCGGCCAGACGGTTCGCGACCTGGCGCTGCAAGACCCGCTTGAGCGGACGCGCCCCGAACGCGGCGTCGAAGCCGTCCGACGCGAGCGCGTCCTTGGCCGCGTCCGTGAGGACCAGCTGGATGCCTTGACGCTCGGCCATCGAGGACGTCCGTGCGAACAGGATCTCGACGATCTGGCGGATCTGCGACCGGCCGAGCGGGCGGAACACGACGGTCTCGTCGATCCGGTTGAGAAACTCCGGGCGGAGCGTCTGGCGCAGCATCGCCGTCAGGTCGTCGCGCAGCGTGTCCATCTCGTCCTCGGTGATCTCACGGTCGGTCCCGAGCCGCTGCGTGATGGCCTCCGAGCCCAGGTTCGAGGTCATGATGATGATCGTGTTCGAGAAGTCTACGACCCGGCCCTTCGAGTCCGTCAGCCGACCGTCGTCTAAGACTTGCAAGAGCACGTTGTAGACCTCCGGGTGCGCCTTCTCGAACTCGTCGAGCAAGACGACGGAGTACGGACGCCGCCGCACCGCCTCCGTTAGCTGCCCGCCCTCGTCGTAGCCGACGTATCCGGGAGGCGCCCCGACCAGGCGCGACACCGTGTGCCGCTCCTGGTACTCCGACATGTCGATCCGCACCAACGCCGACTCGTCGTCGAACAGCTGCTCGGCGAGGGCCTTCGCCAACTCCGTCTTGCCGACGCCCGTCGTGCCCAGGAAGATGAACGACCCGAGCGGCCTCGAGGCCTCTTGCAACCCCGCCCTCGAGCGGCGGACCGCGTTCGCCACGGCCTCGACGGCCTCGGGTTGCCCCACGACGCGCTTTTCGATCTCGTCCTCGAGGTGGAGCAGCTTCTCCCGCTCCGTCTCCAACATCTTCGAGATCGGGATGCCCGTCGCCCGCGAGATCACGTCCGCGATGTCCTCCGCGTCGACCTCTTCCTTGAGCATGGCCCCGTTCTCCTGGACCTCGGACAGCTTCTGGGTCGCGTCCTCGATGGCGCCCTCGAGGTCGGGGATCTCGCCGTAGCGGATCTCGGCGACGCGCCCGAAGTCGCCCTGCCGCTCGAGGTCGGCGGCGGACGTCTTGAGCTGGTCGATCCCGGCCTTCGACTCCTTGATGGTCGTGACCAAATCGCGCTCCTGCTCCCAGCGTGCGCGCAAACGGTCGCGCTCCTCCTCGAGGTCGGCCAGGCGCGCCGAGATCTCCTCGACCTGGGCGTCGTCGCCCTCGCGCTTGACGGCCTCGCGTGCGATCTCCTGGGTGCGGATCTCGCGCTCGACGGTGTCGAGTTCCTCGGGCGTCGAGTCGATCTCGATCCTGAGCCTCGAGGCCGCCTCGTCCACCAGGTCGATGGCCTTGTCGGGCAGGAAGCGGTTGCTCACGTAGCGGTCGCTCAATTCGGCCGCGGCGACGATGGCGCCGTCGGTGATGCGGACGCCGTGGTGGACCTCGTAGCGGTCCTTGATCCCGCGCAGGATCGCGATGGTGTCCGGGACCGACGGCTCGGCCACCAACACCATCTGGAAGCGCCGCTCGAGGGCTTTGTCCTTCTCGAAGTACTTCTGATACTCGTCCAAGGTCGTCGCGCCGATCGCCCTCAGCTCGCCACGGGCCAAAGCCGGTTTCAGGATGTTGGCCGCGTCCATCGCGCCCTCGCCGCCGCCCGCGCCCACCAAGGTGTGGATCTCGTCGATGAACAGGATCACCTCGCCGTCCGAGTCCGCCACGTCCTTGACGACGGCCTTGAGCCGGTCCTCGAACTCGCCGCGGTACTTGGCGCCCGCGATCAGCGCACCCATGTCGAGCGACAGGATCCGCCGGGACTGCAACC
>NZ_JBARYR010000231.1:0-12913 GCF_049648075.1 Rubrivirga sp.
GAGGACGAAGCGACAAGTGGTACGAGACGATCTCCCTCGAGTACTCGGCCAACGCCCAGAACGCGTTCGAGTACGCGCCCCTCGAGGACGAGACGGGCATCTCCGCCCTCGATGCGCTGTTCAGCCCATCGGCGTTTCAGCAAGGCGTCTGCCCGGCCGACGATCCGCTCTGCGACGCGACGCGCTTTGATTACAGCGTCACGCAGCGCGTCCCTATAAGCGCGCAGTTCAACATTCGACGGTTCAACCTCGCCGTGTCACCAAGCCTCTTGTACTCGGAAGGCTGGGCCGGCGAGCGGGCCGTGCGAGCCTTCGAGGGCGGGCGGATCGTCGAGACCAGCGACCCAGGATTCACAGCCGTCCGACGGCTCGCCGCGTCGCTCTCAGCCTCGACGGAGTTGTATGGGACGTTCCCCATTCGCGTCGGCGCCCTCGATGGTCTCAGGCACACGGTGAGCCCGAGGGTGTCGATGTCGTTCGAGCCGGACTACCGCCGGTTCGGATTCGTCCAAGAGGTTCAGGCCGACTCCCTAGGCGCGACTCAGAGGTACGCCATTACCCCCGTCCTCAACATTCCAATTCAACCCCAGGCCACGCTCGGACTCACAATCAACAATGCGTTCGTGGCCCGAACGGTCCGCACGGACTCCACAGGTGAGGAATCGAGGTCGACGCGACAGGTGTTCGCATTCACGGTAAGCAGCGGGTACAACTTCGTCGCAGACCGCGCTCCGATTTCTCCGGTCAACGCAAGCTTCAATACGGACCTGTTTGGGGTAAGCGCGAACGGGAACGCCCGATTCTCGGCTTATGCGCCCGACACCACGCTCACGCAGACTCCGCTCACCTACTTCGAGTCGACGGGCCGTCCCGTCCGGCTTACACAGTTCGGCATCCGACTTGGCCGCACGTTCCGGACGAGCCGACAGTCAGCGCCTCGTGACGAGCGCCCCGTCTTCGAGTCGCCAGCGTCCGGAGCGCAGTACGATCCCCGCGCTATCGAGGTCGCTCGAGCCCCGGTGGGGTACCTCGATTACTCCGCTCCATGGTCGGCCGCAGTAGGGGTCACGCTGAACCGTTCCGCGCTTGGAAACAGCGGGGATGCTGTTACCACCGCGACGCTCAGAGTGAGCCAGTTCAACGCGCGCCTGACACCCAACTGGTCGATCAGCGGAAGCTCCGGTCTCGACCTCACCGATTGGGAGATCACCCAGACCCGGCTGAGCCTGCGTCGCGACCTCCATTGCTGGGAGATGGCGATCAACTGGCAGCCCATCGGCCAGACCAAGTCGTTCTCGGTGTCGCTGTACGTCAAGAGCGGGCTGCTCCGCGACGTGCTCCGGCTCGACGTCCCGCGCTCGACGGTTCGGCCCTCGGTCTTCGGGTCGCAGTTTTAGACGCGGGTCAGATTGGAACGGCGGCGTGTCAAAACGCTCTCGGTCCCCCCGCGTGGAGAGCCGTCCTCGAGGACGAGGTCGTTGTCGAGGGTCCGTCCTCGATGTGGCATACGGCTTGCGAGAGGTTCGGTACCTCCCTACCGATCCCGTGTCCGCTACGTCTCAGATCCTCGGCTCTGGCCTTCCTCAGTCCGTCCGGGGGCTTGTGGAGAAGCGCCTGTCGCTACGCTCACGGACGACCGCCGATCGGTCCCTGGCGAAGCGTCTACGGGCAGGAGTTGAGAACGCCAGTGTTGGATCCGCTGGGATCGCGTTCTACGTCCACGACGGCGCGGTGTCGATGTACGGGTCCGTGGCCTCCGAGCAGGTCCGCGAAGACCTGATCGCGGTCGCATCCGCCCAGCCGGGGATCCGTCGCATCGTCGACCACCTCAGCGTGATCGACGCCTAGACGTCCTCGAGGGCGGGCTACCCGATGAGCTCGTCGAGGTCCGCCAGCGCCTTCCGTAACTCCGCTGCCGTCGAGGACGACGAGCTCGTAGGAGCCGAGTCCTGGATGCTCTCCCAAATGTCGAACGTTGGCCGGGCCAACACGTCCTGGCGCAGTCTGAGGCCGTGTCGCTCCAAGATCGGTCCGACCTCGAGGGCGCGGTCTCGTAGTTGGACCAGCGTGGATCGGTAGGCGTGCTCCACGACGTCCTTACGGGACGAGAACGAGAACACGTTGGTGAAGAACATCTGGTAGTCGTCCTTTCGCGGCTCGAACAGGACGAGATCGGCGTTTTCGTACCGCTCGCGATACGACGCCATGCCGGTCCCCATGCGGCTGTGGATCAACGTGCGAAACGTCTGGCTCATGACGCCGGGCATCCCTCGGTCCGTCAGCCGTCCTCGACGCATCGCGCCGTGAGCGACGGCTCGCGCGGTATCGACCGGCACGATCGGGTTGACGCACAAGACGAGGCCTGCGCCGTGGTCGAAGGCGACCGACGCGTGGACCGTCTTGTTCAAGACGCCATCGACATAGTGCCGACCGTCGATGTCGACCGGCGGGTACAGTCCTGGAAGAGCCGTCGACGCCTGGACCGCGACCGAGATCGGCACCGAGTCGCGGTCGTCACCTCCAAAGACGACCGTCTCGCTCGAGTCGAGGTCGGTCGCGACGACGTAGAGCTCGTTCTTGAGCTCCCGGAAGTCGTCTGTCCGTCCCTCCGCCTCGAAAACGGCGGCGAGGTATTCCTGGAGGGGTGCGTTGTCGAACAGGCCCACCGGCAAGGCCCGGCTCAGTTGCCCCACCAATTCTGACACGAACCCGTTCGATTCCTTGGGCTCGCGGAGGAACGAGCGGACGGCCTCGAGGACGAGTTGTGGCACTTGTATCCCGCGCCGGAAGTACTCGCCGAACGCCGGCGACAAAAACATCTCCGGCCGAAACGGGTGCTCGACGGGCTCTTCCCCGACGACGGATCGCACCATTTGCGAGGTCGTGATCCCGTTCGCCAGCGACGCGCCGACGAACGCTCCTGCAGATACGCCAACGGTTACGGGTACGTCGTTCAGGTCCAGTCCATCGAGAGCGTCGTCGAGGGCGCGCAGGACGCCGATCTCATAGATGGCCCCTTCAGGCCCGCCGCCGGCGAGAGCGAGACCAACGGATCCGGTTCGGTTGTGATCGGCGAGCTGCATGGTGGAGTCTAGACATGGGTCGGGCGGGCACGGAGACCGCGCCCGCCCGACGGCGGAATCAGGGACGGGCTAAGCGCGCTGCGCCTGGACACGCGCGAGCGAGGCCTCGGCGGCCTCGCGGCCCTGGACCTTGTCCACGACGATACCGCTCACGCGGACCTCGTACCATCCACCACCGACGGCCTCGAGGACGGGCGCCTCGAGGGCCGAGTCGACGGCGGCGGCGTCGGCCTCGAGGACGGGCGCGGCCTCCTCCTTGAGGCGTTCGACTCGAGCCGTCAGACGCTCGACGCTAGCGGTCAGCGACGCGATCTCGTTGCGGGTCGGGACACCGAGGCGCTTCATGACGGAAGCGACGGCCTCTTGGACTCGGTCCTCGGCTGACGTGACGGTCTCGACGACCGTATCGACGGCTCCGTTCTTGGCGTCCTCGACGGCGTCCTGAGCCTTGTCCGCCTGCTGAGAAAGTTGCTTCCGAGCCTCCATGATCCGCTCCCCTCCGATCCCAGGGAGGCTCACACCTTCGCCCTTCGAGACGAGGGTCTTGAACATCTTGGATCCCTCCTCGCCCGTTACAGCGAGAGCACCGAGCCCGGCGAGAAAAACGTTCTGGACGGCCTCACGTGCGTCACCTGCCGCGTCGGCGAGGTCGCGCTGAACAGACTCGGCCGTGGACTTGGCGGAATCGAGGGCGTCGGTTGCAGTCTTCTTGATCTCCTTCTGGAGGTTCTTGGTCGTGTTGGTCATTTTTCTGGTAGGGGATGTTGCGAGCGGTGTCGCGGTCTTAGTCGTTGTTGATGGGCTCGTCGAGGTCGGACAACGTGGACTCGAGGGCCTCGAGGCGAGCTCGCAGCCGGTCCATCTCCGTCCGGACCTCGCCGATACCGGCGTGAGGGCGAATCTTGTCGGCCGCGAGACGAGCGAGGTCGTCCACGTTGCGGCGGGCCTGGGTGATGCCGGCCTCGACGGCTCCTTCTCCAGCCTTGACGGCGCGCTCCCCGACTCGCAGCAAGTCGTGCAAGAAGCCAGAGGACAAGAGGCCGCTGCCGCTTCTCCCCTCGTCCGAGATGATCTGGGTGAGGATGGCGGCCGTGACGTCGTTGCCGGTCTTGTTCTCGATCACGTGCACCTCGTCGCCAGAGCGGACGAAGGTGGCGACTTCCTCGAGACTCACGTAGCGGCTCTCGGAGGTGTCGTAGAGCTTTCGGCTCCCGTAGCGTTTGATAAGGCGTGGCATCATGTCGGGGAAGGTCACGCACTATGACGCAATGCGGCAAACCAAGTTTCCGCAGTGCGGCATGATTGCTCAATCCTTCAAACAGATCGCAGCACTCGCACGACGCGCCAACCCTTGACTCGCCTCGTCCTCGAGGGCGTTGCAGAGGTGTGGACAGCTACGCAGCTAGAGAAGTCCCTTCGTGACTTCGAGGTAGACCGCCACGAGAGGCACCGCGATCACCATCGCGTCGATCCGGTCGAGGAGCCCGCCGTGCCCCGGTAGCCACGTCGCCGAGTCCTTGATCTTGACCGAGCGCTTAAAGTGACTCTCGGCTAGGTCCCCGAGTTGGCTAACTGCGCCGACGATGGCACCGACCACGGCCACGTCGAGCCACGACAACGCGTCCTCGAGGACGAAGACCTTGAATAGTGCCACGAACAGCACGCCTCCAATGAGACCTCCTACCGACCCCTCCCAGGTCTTCTTGGGCGAGACACGCTCGAAGAGTGGGCGGCTGCCGACCAGCCTCCCTGCCGTGTAGGCGAGGGTGTCCGCGGCGGACACTCCGAACAACACCGTCAGCGTTAGCCAGAACGCTCCGTCGTCGCCCATCCAATCGGCCGTGCTCGTCCTCAGAACGAGAATGCTGCTGGCGAGAGCCGCAGGGTACACCACGCCGAACACCGTCCCTGCGGCGTCGAAGAGGGGCGACTCCCGGCGGAGAAACAAGACCGTCAGCGGGATCAAGACGACTCCGACGACGAGAAGCGGGGCCGCGATGGGCAGCACCGGCCACAGCGTCGCGAGCAGTCCGACCAACAGTCCCACAGCGACCAGTGGCTTGGTCTCGCCGGCGGACAAGAGCCCGTACAGTTCGAACTGCGCTGCTGCGGCCACCGCGGCCATTAAGAGCGCGAACACCCACCCACCGACCCACAGCGCACCGACAACGATCGCGGCTCCGACGACACCGGTCAGAATCCGCTGCGCGAGGTTGGACACTTACTCCTCCTCGTCGGGGACGTCCAGGCTGATCTCTTCGATGCCCGAGTCGAGCCGCGCCTCGTCGTCAGGAGAGTAGGCGTCGGGAGCAGAGATGTCGGCCTCCATCGCAGCGGCCTCGAGTTCGGCATCCGACAACGGCGCCTCCGCCAGCAGCGCGCGCGCTTCCTCCTCTTGGCTCGGCTTCACCATCACGTGGACTGGAGCGAGATCTCCGACGTTCAGGTTGAACGCGTGGTCCCGCTGCGTCAACACAACGGCCGCAATGTCCGACTCTCCAAGCCGGTCGCGGACGAGATCGGCCTCGAAGTCCGTCGAGCATTCGAAGACGGAGATCCAGCCTTCGTAGGTCCGAGCAGACCGGTCCTCTGGGGTGTTCGACGGAGTCGTTCCGGGCTCTTTCATGACAGGGTGGGATGGGGTGTGGAGAGGGGAATGGCTCGGACGGGGTGGGCGTCGGGCGTGTCTCCAGCCACCGCCCGGCGGCGAGCGGCCAACACTCGAGAGACGCCGATGCACAGCACGAGACCGGCGACGCCAAGGTACCACGGCATGCCCATCGCCTCGATTAGCTCGAGGTCGAGGTCCGGGTCGTTTCGCGCGACACTCGTGGCGACCACGGCGAGTCCGTTGTTGAGCAGGTGGACCAGGAAGCCGGACCACAGACTTCCAGTCGCCCAGACCACGAAGCCGAGGTAGATGCCCAGCAGCGACAGTGGGATCGCCTGACTCAGCCGGAGGTGGTACAGGCCAAAAAAGATGCCGACCAAGACGATGCTCATGATCGTCCCCCAGCTCCGTTCAACTTGACGCTGGAGGTACCCCCGGAACAGGAGCTCCTCGCAAACGGACGGGGTCAGTGCGAGCGCGATAAACAAGAACCCTGTGCTGAGACTGTCGCCCATTAACAGCCCTTCAATCATGTCGATCTGCCCTTGCTCGAGGGACTCGAGCCATTCGGGGAGTGGGATCGAACCGTTGAGTTGTCCGGTCCAGATGACGGCCGGGTACAGACACGCCCACCCCAGAGCTGCGAGCCCCAGCGCCGAGGCATCAGCTCGCCGAATACGGAGGTACTCGCGGACGTCTGGCGTGTGGAGCCGGGCGACGACAAGAGCGAGGACTGCAAAGCCCAAGATCTGACCGACTGTGTTAGCGGTCATGAGCAGCTGACCGTTCTCCATCACCATCTCCATCACCGACCCCATGTCAGGCGGAGCCGTCTCGCCATTCCTTGCGAAGTCGATCGCGATGCCGATTCCGATCACGATGGGCGCGATCACAACCTGGAACAGCACGAAGGCGACGACGAAGACCAGCAACGCCGTCAGGATGGGCGTGAAGCCGTTTCGCTCGAACCAACCCGTCAGCCTCGAGGGCGTCGCCCACGGCCATGCGTCGACGATGGCGGATTCGTCTCCGGCGACGTCGATCCTACCGCCCTCGAGGTCGGATCCAGGCTCGGACGGAGGTCGCGTCGAGGTCAAGGGGCTTGTCGGGTCCGGCACGCTGTCAGGGTGGGCTCGTCCCTCAACGAAAGACCGCGTGTCGGGATTCAAAGGCACCTACCCGACCTCGAGGCACTGGACCAACGTCGGGTCTGCGACCTCGAGGCCGGCTTACGCCGGGACCAGATCGGCGAGGCGGTCCACCAGGCCCGACCAGTCGCCGTCGAAGACCACGACCTCGAGGCCGCCCAACGCTTGGCTCAAGTCCTCAGGGGTGCTTTGACCGGGCCGATTGTCCAGGAACAGCCCCTCGAAGTTGACGCAGTCGGGAGGCAACACGACCAAGTCCCCGAGCTCACCGGCCTCGGCGAGCGGCTTCAGGCGGGCGACGAAGCTCTTGAAGTTCAGCAAACCGCTCACGGTCACGACCTCGCCGAACAGCAGGTTCGAGCACGCGACGACGTGGGCCTCGAGGCCGGAGACGCCCTCGAGGGCGGGAACGACGCGGTCGCGCAAGAGCGGAGTCGTAAGCTCGCCGCTGACCAGGGTCACCTTTCGTGGCTCGGGGAGCGCGTCGGGAAAGTCCTCGGCCTGGAAGGCGAGCTCGTCGAGGAAGTCGCGGCTCATGCCGACACCGTTCTCCATCAGTGGGTAGCCGTCGTAGGACTCCTCGTCCGGGAACGGCAGACCGGCCATGAGATAGACCTCGTCCGAGAGGTAGACGAAGCCACGCCCGATGCGGTCGCGGAACCACTGCTGCCACCGCTCGACCTGGCGGGCGAGTTGGCGGGTCTCCGCGGGCGTCACCGACCGAAGCCCAGCGAGCTCCTTCCGGTGCGCCGTCAGCCCGACGGGCACGATGCTGACCGAGTACAGCTGCTCGTGCAGGTCGTACAGGTCGAGGATGGTCTTGGCGAGTTGTCCGCCGTCGTTGTAGCCCGGCACGAGCACGATCTGGGCGTGCAGCTCGATGTCGTTGTCTGCGAAGTAGCGCAGCTTCTCGGCCTGCCGGTCACGGAGGGTCCTGTGCCCCATCATCTCGGCACGGACATCGTCATCGGTGCAGTGGACCGAGACGTAGAGCGGGCTCAGGCGCTGCTCGACGATCCGCTCGAGGTCGCGGTCGCGGAGGTTCGTGACCGTGATGTAGTTGCCGTACAGGAACGACATCCGAAAGTCGCCGTCGCGGAAGTACAACGTGTCGCGCAACCCAACGGGGTTCTGGTCGACGAAGCAAAAGATGCAATCGTCGCCACACGTCTTGATCCTGAACTCCTCGAAGTCGGCTCCGAGCGGCGCGTCGGGCTCCTTTTCGACGGTGTGCTCGACCAAGCTCCCGCCCTGCCGCACCTTCAAAGACAGCACGTCTTCGGTCGACTTGAACCGGAAGTCGAGCTCGTCCTCGACGGGCTCCCCGTTGACGGCCAAGATCTGGTCGCCGGGCGCCCAGCCGAGGGACTGGGCGATCGAGTCCTCGGCGACGGCGGAGATTCGAACGGGCATGAGATCGTAGCGTCGGCTCTTAAGAACGGGATCGGACGGTGAAGGCGTCTGGATCGGTCGGTGAAGGGTTCGGTGGTTCCAAGCCGTCCTCGAGGACGGCCGGGCGGCTTTTGCCCGCACTGCAACCGTCGTCCTCGAGGGCGAGACTGGCGACGATGCCCGGCGTTCACGGCCTCTTTGGCCAACCGGCGTTGCCCGCGAGGGCGCGGTCCGTATCTTCGAGCTACGCCGCGCCCGTAGCTCAGTTGGATAGAGCGTTGGTTTCCGGTACCAAAGGTCAGAGGTTCGAATCCTCTCGGGCGTACACACGAATCAAGGCAAGCCCCCTAGTCCTAAGGACTTAGGGGGCTATCTGGTTTACGGTGGGAAGGGTTACGGGAAGGATTTTCGATCGTAGCTATGCGACCTATTACACCGCGTGGAGCACCTAGTGAGGTTCCCAAGCTGGTCGAAACAAGGCACGTACTCGCAGTGCCCACCATCGTTTGGGCCTTCGGGCCGGAGGACTCGTTTGAGATGTCATTGACGTCGAACATGATTTCAGCTGAGACGCTCCGATTCCTCTCACTGTACTGGGACGTCATAGATCTCCCCAAGGGCATGACGGCTGAGGTTGTCGAAAGCGTACACGCCAACTCCTATGACCCTTCTACGTCATTCGACCCAGCGCACCACCCAGACTTAGTGGAGCTAAGGGATAGGGGCCACCTGGTATCGACGCCATTTGCCAATCCCGACCCGGTCGCGGCATACGCTAGGCACACGTACAACCAGGTCAGAGGCACTCCCAATCCATACGGGAAGAAATACCGCTACCACATATCCCATACCAATACAGCCACGGGTCCGTGGCTGTCTGAGGCTTTGGCGGAAATAGAATATCCCTCAAACGCCAAAATGAAGAGATACCTGAGGTCGATCGGTGTTGAACCAGGTATGCACACAGCGACACTGGCCGGTCACCTAGCACCTTCCTTGTACGCAGGTATACACCAAACTCTCAAACGTATCCGAAACCAGCCGGAGTGGGATGTTTGTTATCTCGATCAGGGGTTGGCAGGTCCGTTCGAGTCCTTGGGAGGAAGCCTCAAATCACCAGACTCCGATCCAAAACCCGAGAGGTTAGCAGTCGAACTGCTAGAAGGCATACCGGTGCCTTTGTCGTCGGTACCCATGGATCAGGTTCTCGATTTCAAAGCAAGACGGAGAGACAATCTCCATGCACTCAGAGGACATATAGACGAGCTGTGCGAGTCAGTTGCTCGATCGGGATCTCCTCTCAGGAGCCTAAACAATGAAACAAAGCGTTTAGCTCGGGAGGTGAATGACCTCACTCGACTCATGCAAGAGTCGAGGATTCCCAGATTTATGGAATCGGTCGCTAAGGAGATCGAGACTCCCGGCTACGAAGTCTTTGGCTCTGGGATGGGTACGGCAGCTCTGTTAGGAGTTACAGATCCTGCCACCCTGATCGCTTGGGGGGGTGTTTCATTCATGGCAGGCTTAGTACACAGGTCGGTGAAGGCAGTGTCTGAGGCTGGATCTCACCTGAACCACGGCCGCTACATAGTTCAAGCCCGGACGGAGCTAACCACTTGATTGGATCGATCGTGATCGGCTCGTCGACATGGTCCGACCGTACTACCATCGTACCACCACCGTACTACCGTCCGGTGGATTGATCTTCGGGAGATATCGTCTCGCTCCTGTCCACTCTCGGTACACTCTCGGTCTACGCCCCCCCCTTTCAGTATCGATACCTGACCACCCCACGCACCTCTCGCTTTCGAACTAGAACCCCATTTTTGGGGAGTAGCACGACGTGCTACAAGAGACGTCGCTAGCAAGCCGGCAGCGGTGACTGGGCGGGCTAAATCAGGACAGGTCGCGGAGCCGGGCAGTGAACGTGTCCAGCCGTGCTTCCAGCCGGCCTCGCTGCTGAGCGTCCGGGCCCGCGTGGTAGGATCGCACGCACGCTTCGATCTCGGGATACAGCCGGTATGCCTTGCTCCCTGCCCAGCGGCGGGCCCAGTCTTTCAGCGTGTCGAGCTCCCCGTTGGCCTCCGTGCAGAGCACTGAAAGACCGAACCGTTCCAGCACAGCACGAGCAAGGCGAGTCCCCAGGGGCCAGCCCTCGGCCTCTCGAATCGCTTCGGCGTAGCGTTCGGAGCGGTCAAACAACTCGCGTTGGAGGGCCGGACGGCGGAGGCCCCCGAACGTCTCCGCGACAGCTGGCCGCGTCGATTCAAGGACCGTTCGGAGCGTGGCGAACGGGCCGTGAACGGCGACGGAGGCAAGGGCCCGAGATCTCGCGTTCCCTTGGGCTTCCCGTTCAACCCGAATCACCCCTGAGAAGGCCCGTTGTGTCTCCCGGCTGAGCGTCCGCGCGAAGTCTCGGGACCGAGCCGACGCGAGTTCTGTCCCCTTGTCGTAGGCCCGAAGCTTCTCCCCTCCTGAGCGTGTCCACCGGAGCGACGTTGACGGCCTCCACCCGTTCTCTTTCATCGGCCAGGCCGGGTGCGTTCGGAGCGTGCGCAGTGCGGCAAAGTCGTCATTTAGGTTGTCTAGCCCGACGGGGACGTTCACGAAAGCATCGGCCCGTGTCACGTCGGCGTCGAGGATCGCTTCGGTCGTCACGTCAAGGAAGCCGGAACAGGAGAGGGCAGCGGCGGCCAGCTCGACCGTGTCCAGAGTGACGCCCCGCCCGTACTCGTTTCCAAGGCAGCGGGCGGAAGCGTCGATAAGGACGCTCCCAGCCAGCCGGCAGAAACGGAGCCGTCCGAACCCGAACCCGAGGAAGTCAGATCCTCCCAGCGTCAGCGAATCTTGGGGGCGCTGGGCGTTCGGCCGGTAGTCCTGACGGGTCTCCGGGTGTGAGGCTAAGGCGGCGACATCTAGCCGGGTCGCTTCGGCCGGAAGCCGGAGCCTAAGGGAGTCCAGGCGGATCACCGACCCGCCCGCTTCCGCTGGCGACGGACGCGGGCGAGGTCGTAGACGCCCGGACCAGCGATCGAGAACCCGTAGCGTCGGCCGCCGGGCCTGTCGTCAAATTCCGCGCCGTGGAGGTCTTCCCGGGACTGGGCCCGATCCCCGTACAGGCTCCCGAGAATGTCGGGCGGCCGATCCCCCGGCCTCGCCAACGTGAGGTAGCGGTCGGAGTCCCGATGCGAGCGACGAAGCCGTACGGTGGGGCAGATCGTGAGGGCGAGGCCATGGGCTCGAACGAGCCGGGACCCGGAGCAGGTGTAGAGGCCCGAGAGGTTGGGCGGGGTCAGGCGAGCGTATCGTGTGGACATGGTTCAGCCCCTTCGGGAGCGATCAGTGAGAACAGGCTTAGTGTCTTGCGTCCCCGCGATCTCGGATCGCCCCCGGCCCGGCGTCTTGCAGGACGTCCGGGGTATTCTCGAAGGGGCAGTGCGTGCCCGCCACCGAACAGGCGGTCGGTCTCGGACGGGGCGGGCGGCCTCCGTCTCGGGCTAGGCGGCGGCCGTCGGGCTCGCTACGGCATGGCGTTCCAGGACCGCTTCGATATCGGCCAGCCGGTAGAACACGGACTGTCCGACCTTGCTGTACGGCAGGGTCCCGTCCGCCCGGTAGCGGGCCAGCGTCGCTTTGCTCAGCCCGAGATACTCCTGAGCCTCACGGTTCGTCAGGAACGCTTTCGGCGGGTGGTCCCTGGTCGGCTTCCCAAGACAGGACACAGCCCGTTGAACGGCGGCCTCCACGGTTTCAGTCAGTTGACCCTTGGACGTGACGATAACGACGGACTCCATGAACACGGGGGGTTGGATGCATTCGCAAAGGAACCGGCCGAGACCGGCCCGAGAGAGGACACGTGCGCCCAAGTTCTCCGGCCACCTGTCCGCTCTACTCGTACCGCTGTACCCAATCCTGCCAGGCCCGGACCAGTCGGACGGCTAACTCCTGGACCGCCTCCGCTTCGGAGGGTCCCAACCGTGCCGGCTTCCAGTACCCATGCCGCTTCAAATACCGGCGGACTGCCTCCCCCTGCACACTGGCCCGCTCTGTATCGTCCAAGGTCTCGTCCGACGCGAATCGTTCGGCGCCCCACTCGCACAAAGCCCCGATCCGTTCGACGGGCTTGTTTTGGAAGGCGAGTTTGCCACGTCGCCATGCTGGGTCTCGGAACAGTTGCCTCCCTAGTTCAACAGCGTGGTCCCCCCGGAGGCGCCGGCCCCACATCGGCACGGCGTCTCCGTACGCGGCGGCTCTCAGCACTGTCTTGCAGGCCCTCGCCCGCGCGTGCAGTTCGAAAGCCAGCCGGAGATCCGGGGCCCGGTTCTCCAACGCGGCGGCGACGGCCTCGACCTGCGTCTTCCAGATGTCGGCGGGCAGGGTTGGGGGGCGTACCCCTTCCTCTATCCCTAGGGCCCCCAGCCTCGCCCGTAAGGCATCGGGGCCAGCCCCCTCCCTGACGACTCCCCATAGTCCTCTGAGAGCCGGCAGGATCGATGTATCACAAGATGGCCCGCCGGCCCGTTCAGAGTCGATGGCCTCCGCAACCAGGACGGCGAATGCGAGCCGGGCCCGCCCCGTCTCTACGGCAGCCCGCTCCGCCCGGTGGTCTAGCTGGCTCCCGATCTCATCACGTAGGGCCCGGAGGGAGGCGGCGGCGGCCGGCCGGACCCTCCCCGTTC